>NZ_JBEXQG010000024.1:0-118673 GCF_040612485.1 Streptomyces sp. NPDC006385 | reverse complement strand
GGTGCTCGCCGTCGACATGACCGGAGACGCCGTGAAGGCGAAGAACGGCTCGATGGTCGCGTACGACGGGCAGATGGCCTTCAAGAAGATGAGCGCCGCCGGCAGCGCCCCCAGCAGCGGCGCCCCCGCCACCTCCGGCAGGTCCGCGACATTGCAACGGGACGCCAGATCCGGTGCCGCGGGCCAGCTGCCGATCACCACGCCCAGCGGATCCAGGCTCCGGCGGCGCAGTTCACGTGCCGTCAGCTCCGTCGTGTTCAGCGTGCCCAGGCCCGCCGACGCCACCACCAGGACCGGCGCCGCCAGCAGTTCGGCCGCGTCCGCCAGCGTGCCGCCCGCCTCGTCGAAGCGGACGAGGAGACCGCCCGCCCCCTCCACCAGCACCAGGTCGTGCTCGGCGGCCAGCTTGGCGGCGGCCTCGGCGATCTCCTGCGGCCGGACCGATGTGCGGCCGGCCCGGCGTGCGGCCGTCGCCGGGGCCAACGGGTCGGGGTAGCGGGCGAGTTCGGCGGTCCTCACGGCGCCCACGAGGCGCGCGACCTCCTGCGCGTCCCCGCGCTCGTCCGGCCGTACGCCCGTCTGCGCCGCCTTGAGCACCGCCACCGACCGGCCCGCGCCCACCGCCGCCGCGGCGACCGCGGCGGTCGTGACCGTCTTGCCGACCTCCGTGCCCGTACCCGTGATCACCAGTACCGTCATGTCAGCCCTCCCGCGCCGCCGCGCACACCGCGCGGGCGATCCGTGCCACGTCCGCGTCGCCCGTGACGTACGGCGGCATCGTGTAGACGAGGTCGCGGAACGGCCGCAGCCACACGCCCTCGCGCACGGCCGCCGCCGTCGCCGCCCGCATGTCGACAGGGTGGTCCAGCTGGACGACCCCGATGGCGCCGAGGACCCGTACGTCCTTCACACCCGGAATGTCCGCCGCGGGAGACAGCCCCTCCCGCAGTCCCGTCTCGATCCGCCGGACCTCGGCCGGCCAGTCCTGGCCGAGCAGCAGCTCGATCGAGGCGCACGCGACCGCGGCCGCCAGCGGATTGCCCATGAAGGTCGGGCCGTGCGCCAGCACCGGCACCTCGCCCCGCGAGATCCCGTCGGCCACACGCGCCGTGCACAGGGTCGCCGCCATCGTCATGTAGCCGCCGGTCAGCGCCTTGCCCAGGCACATCACGTCCGGCGTCACCGCCGCGTGGTCCGCCGCGAACAGCGCGCCCGTGCGCCCGAACCCGGTCGCGATCTCGTCGAACACCAGCAGTACGTCGTGCGCGTCGCACGCCTCCCGCAGCACCCGCAGATACGCGGGGGAGTGGAACCGCATCCCGCCCGCGCCCTGCACGACCGGCTCGACGATCACGGCGGCCAGTTCGTGCGCGTGCCGCTCGATCAGGGAGCGCAGACGGTCCGCGTACGACTCCTCGTACTCCGCCGGCGGCGGGTCCGCGAACACCTGGCGCTGGAGCACCCCGGTCCACAGCTCGTGCATCCCGCCCTCGGGGTCGCACACCGACATCGGCTGCCAGGTGTCGCCGTGGTAGCCGCCGCGCCAGGTCAGCAGCCGCTGCTTGCCGGGACGGCCCAGCGAACGCCAGTACTGCAGGCACATCTTGACCGCGACCTCCACCGACACCGATCCGGAGTCGGCGAGGAAGACATGCTCCAGGCCGTCGGGTGACATGTCGACAAGGAGCTTCGCCAGGCGTACGGCGGGCTCGTGCGTGAGCCCGCCGAACATCACATGGCTCATGCGCGACAGCTGCTCGCGCGCGGCCTCGTTGAGCACCGGGTGGTTGTAGCCGTGGATCGCCGACCACCAGGACGACATGCCGTCGACCAGCTCGCCCGAGCCGTCCGCGAGCCTGAGCCGCACGCCGCTCGCCGACCCCACGACGAGTGGCTCGACGCGGCCGGGCATGGGGCCGTACGGATGCCAGACGTGCCGTCGGTCGAGGTCGAGCAGTTCGGGCACGGTCAGGTCGGGCATGGGGTGCGGGTCAGGCATTGGGCGCGAGGTCCGTTCCGGCGCCCCGGCGGCGTACGGCGACCAGGTCGGTGCGCGGCTCACCGGCCGGCGCGGCAGCGGCCGTACCGCACACCCCACCCCCCTCGTGCGACCCACACCCGGCGCTGTCCTGCGATCCGCACCCGGCGCTCTCCTGGGACCCGCAGCCCGCGCTCGCGTGCGAGCCGCACCCGGCCCCGGCCGTCGCCCGGTGTTCAGGCAGCGTCACCTGGTCGGTGCCCTCCACCTCGAACCCGGCGTCCGCGATCATCTCCAGGTCGGCCTTGCCCGCCTGGCCCTCGCTGGTGAGGTAGTCACCGAGGAAGATCGAGTTGGCCAGGTGCAGGGCGAGCGGCTGCATCGTGCGCAGATGGACCTCGCGGCCACCCGCGATCCGCACCTCGACGTCCGGGCACACGAAGCGCACCATCGCCAGGATCCGCAGGCAGCGCTGCGGGGTGAGGTTCCACTCCTTGCCCAGCGGGGTGCCCTCGAACGGGATCAGGAAGTTGACCGGTACCGAGTCCGGGTCCAGCTCGCGCAGCGAGTAGACGACGTCGACCAGGTCCTCGTCGCTCTCGCCCATGCCGGCGATCAGGCCGGAGCAGGCGGACAGGCCCGCCGCGTGCGCCTTCCGCACGGTGTCGACGCGGTCGGCGTAGGTGTGCGTGGTGGTGATGTCCCCGTAGGTGGACTCCGACGTGTTGAGGTTGTGGTTGTACGCGTCCGCGCCCGCCTCGCGCAGCCGCTCCGCCTGACCGTCGGAGAGCAGACCGAGACAGGCGCACACCTCGACGCCCTCGTTCTGGTCCTTGATCGCCTTGATGGTCTCGGAGACCCGGTCCACGTCACGGTCGGTCGGACCGCGCCCGGACGCCACCAGGCAGACCCGCTTGGCACCTCCCGCCAATCCGGCGGCCGCTGCCTCGGAGGCCTGATCCGGCTTGAGCCAGGTGTACTTGAGGATGCCGGCGGTGGAGCCGAGCCGCTGGGAGCAGTAGGAGCAGTCCTCCGGGCACAGGCCCGACTTGAGGTTGACGAGATAGTTGAGCTTCACCCGTCGGCCGAACCAGTGGCGGCGCACCTTTCCGGCCGCGGCCACCACATCGAGCAGGTCGTCGTCGGAAGTGGCGAGGACGGCCAGCGCTTCCTCGCGGGTCGGCAGCTCGCGCCGAAGCCCCTTGTCCACCAGCGTGTTCAGCAGGTCCATGGGGACTGATCCTGTCCTACGGAACCGCTTCGGGCCAAGGTAGGGATCACACAACACACGCCGTTCGAGGTGTGGGTATTGCCACACCATGGGTCACCGGTCCTGCCGCTAGTGTCTGTCCGCTACCTACAAAAGCCCCGGAGGACCCATGGCGTTCGGCTGGATCGACGAGCAGGCGGAGCTGCGCCGCCGCGCCGGACTCGTACGGACGTTGCGCCCCCGCCCCGCCGACTCCCCGCTGCTCGACCTCGCGAGCAACGACTACCTGGGCCTGGCCCACCACCCCGAGGTCGTCGAGGGCGCGGCGCGGGCGGCGCGGACGTGGGGCGGCGGCGCGACCGGTTCCCGGCTCGTCACCGGCACGACGGAGCTGCACGCCGAGCTGGAACGCGAGCTGGCCGACTTCTGCGGCTCCGAGGCGGCGCTGGTCTTCTCCTCCGGCTACGCGGCCAACCTCGCCGCGGTCACCGCGCTGGCCCCGCACGGCTCCCTGATCGTCTCCGACGCGGGCAACCACGCCTCGCTGATCGACGGCTGCCGACTGGCCCGCGGCGCGACCCAGGTCGTCGCACACGCCGAGCCGGACGCGGTGCGCAAGGCGCTGCGGACGCACGACGGCCCCGGGGTCGTCGTGTCCGACACCGTCTTCTCGGTCGACGGCGACGCCGCCCCGCTGGACGGGCTCGCCGACGCGTGCCGGGAACACGACGCCGGGCTGGTCGTCGACGACGCGCACGGCCTCGGCGTGCTCGGCGACGGCGGCCGCGGCGCCCCGCACGCGGCGGGACTCGCGGGCGCCGCCGACGTCGTCGTGACGGTCACGCTGTCCAAGTCGCTCGGCAGCCAGGGCGGTGCCGTGCTCGGCCCCGCCCGGGTCATCGACCACCTGGTCAACGCGGCCCGGACGTTCATCTTCGACACGGGCCTCGCCCCCGCGGCGGCGGGCGCGGCCCTCGCGGCACTGAGACTGCTGCGCCGTGAGCCGGAGCGTGCCGCGCGGGCCCGCACGGTGGCGGGCGACCTGCACACCCGGCTGACGACCGCGGGTCTGGAAGCCGTACGTCCGGACGCCGCGGTCGTCTCCGTGCGCGCGCCGTCCCCGGAGGAGGCCGTCGCGTGGGCGGCCGACTGCCGTGCGGCGGGACTCGCCGTGGGCTGCTTCCGTCCTCCTTCCGTTCCCGACGGCATCTCACGGCTGAGGCTCACCGCTCGCGCGGACCTCTCCGAGGGGCAGATCGAACGCGCTGTACAGGTGATCAGCGAGACACGACCATGAGTCGGCGTGACACGGCCGTGCGCCAGGTCGGTCAGATTCGGTCGGAAGGTGTCAGGACTGGAACGCGGCCGTGAAACCCGCCCAGCTCTCGGGGGAGAAGAGCAGCGCGGGTCCGGCCGGATCCTTGGAGTCGCGCACGGCGAGCAGCCCGGTCCAGGGACCGGAGCGCGTCCGCGCCGTCTCGACGCAGTTGTTGGCTCCCGTGCTGTAGCTGCTGCGCAGCCATCGAACACCGAGCAGATCGGTACTGGAAGATACGTTCCGAGGCAGTGCGGTCATGGTGCCTCCTTACGCGCCGCCACCCAGCGCGGCGATGTAATCCAACGATTCCTCGGGCGAAAGGGCGTGGATCCGAAGGGCGTTGAAGGCCTCCGCGTAAGCCCGGAGGTCTTCTTTCCGTTCGAGATAGAGGCTACTCGTCAAGTGGTCGAGAACAACCACATCCAGATCAGAAGTGCGCGGAAATGAGAAGATAACGAAAGGCCCGGTGATGCCGATATGTTCCCCGGCCGCGAACGGCAGCACCTGCAACCTGACGTGCGGCAGCCGCGCCGCCTCCCTCAGCCGCCCCAGCTGCCGCGCCATCACCTCGGGCCCGCCGATCTCCCGGCGCAGCACCGCCTCGTCGAGCACCGCGCTCAGCCGCAACGGCGGATCGGCGTGCAGCACGTCCTGCCTGGCCAGGCGGACCGCCACCAGCGCGTCCAGGCGTTCGTCGGCGGCGTCGGCCTCGTCGGCGACTCCGCTCACCGCGGCCCGGGTCACCGCCCGGGCGTACTCCGGCGTCTGGAGCAGCCCGGGCACCACGGAGGTCTCCAGCGTGCGCATCGCGCTCGCCTGGGACTCCAGGCTGATGAAGTCCCGATACGTCGGCGGCAGCACTCCGCGGTACGCGTGCCACCAGTGATGCCGGCCGCCACTCTCGTCAGAGCCCGCCAACACCAGCAGCAACTCGCGCAGTTGGGTGTCCCGTACGCCGTACGCGTCCAGCAGTAACCGCACATCGGCCGGTTTCACCCCGCTGGAGCCGGTCTCGATCCGGCTCACCTTGGACTGGTGCCAGCCCACCAGCCGGGCCGCCTCACCACTGGTGAGTCCTGCCCCGGTACGCAACGCACGCAGTTCTGCGCCCAGTTTCCGGCGGCGCACCGCGGGACCGTGCTGCATGGGCAACTCCTTACTCCAACCGAGCCGCCCAAATACGCTCTGCCGTCGCAGAGTTCACCGCTTCGAGCGACAGATATATGCATATCTTGGTGGATCGCCGCCCCTGACGGGCGCGGTAATGGCAGTCTGGCGACGAAGCACCAGTCCGGGACCGTACTCGAACCATCCGCTCCGTGTCGGACTGCGGTCCCGTCGGAAAGGGACGACGTCGCCATGGCAGATCACCTGGAAGCATCCGTCACTCTGCCGAGCGATCCCGCCTCGGTCTCCGCGGCCCGGACGTACGTGGTCACCACCCTCGCGGAGTGGGGCCTGCCACCGGACACGGAAGCGGCCGACACCATCCGGCTGATCGTCTCCGAACTCACCACCAACGCCGTACAGCACACCCTCGGACAGTCACCCACCTTCACGGTGGACATCGAGCTCGACCGTGACGAACACCTGCGCATCGGCGTGACCGACAGCCACCCCCGCTTCCCCAAACGGCTGCCGGCCGCCGTCCAGCAGGACAACGGCCGCGGTCTGGTCATCATCCGCTGGCTGACCGCGGAGTGCGGCGGCAAGCTCAGAGTGCGGCCCACCCGCGAGGGCGGCAAGACGGTCTCCATCGAGCTGCCGTGGACCGTACCCGCGGCGCGGGTGCCGGCGGTGGGACAGCAGGAGCCGTGACCCTCAGGGCTGCCGCGGCTGTCGGGCGCGCCCGAACGTGCCGCGCAGCAGCGCCCGGAAGGCATCCGCGGCCGGCGCCGCCTCGTCCCCGCGGAAGGCGACCGAGATCGTACGGCGCAGCTCTCCGCCTTCCAGCGCGCGCACCCCGACCGGAGTGACCGACGTCCGCGCCACCATCTCCGGTACGACCGCCACCCCGAGCCCGGCACTGGCCAGCGCGCACACCAGCAGGTACCCCGGCGTCGGTACCAGCACCGAGGGCGCGGCACCGGCCCGGGCCAGCACCGCCTCGACGCCCCGCCGGGCCGGAGCGTCCGGCGCCATGCTGATCAGTGGCTGACCGGCGAGCTCGGCCAGCGGCAGCCGGGCGGTCCCGCTGGTGAGGGCGTGGCCCGGAGCGGACACCAGGACCAGCTCCTCTTCGAGGATCGGCTCGACGCCGACGGAGGACGGCAGCGGGACCGGGGCGCCCGGTTCATAGGCGTGGGTCAGCGCCAGATCGACCTCACCGGCGGCCACCGCGGTGACACCGGCCGACGGTTCGTAGTCGGTGACGGTCAGTTCCACGTCCGGATGCGCGCGGCGGAAGGCGCTGAGCACCGGGGGCAGAAGATGGATGCCGGCGGTCTGGAACGTGCCCAGCCGGAGGGTCCCGCCCGACAGGCCGGTCAGCCGGGCCAGTTCGTGCCGTGCCCGCTCCAGCTCGTCGAGCACCCGCCGGGCCCGCGCCACCAGGAGCTCTCCCGCACCCGTGAGCCGCGCCCCGCGATGATGCCGTACGAGCAGAGCGGTGCCCGCCTCGCGCTCCAGCTTGGCGAGCTGCTGGGAGAGCGCGGGCGTGGTGTAGCCGAGCCGTTCGGCGGCCCGGGTGATCGAACCCGCCTCCGCTACGGCCACCAAGGCGGCGAGGCGGGTCGGGTCGTACATGCGGGCCCCTGTCTGCCTTAAGGAATGCTTTAGGGCTTCCCAGGATATTCGACATACCTACTGAAGGCCCCCGCACGGCACGCTGGCGGCATGGACGCTCAGCTCCTCGCCTTCACCGGGGTCTCCGCCGGCCTGGTCGCCATGCCCGGGGCGGACTTCACCGTCGTCGTACGCAACGCCCTCGTCTCCCGCCGGGCCGGCGTCGCCTGTGCGCTCGGGATCGGGGCCGGGCTGCTGGTCCATGTGACGCTGGCGGTGGTGGGAGTCGCCGCGGTCCTGGCCGCCGTGCCGGCGCTGTTGCGGGCGCTGCAGGTGGTGGGCGGCGGCTATGTGCTGTACCTGGGTCTCCGGACGCTGCGGCAGCCGCACACCGACGTGGCCGACCCGCGCGAGGATTCCACCGCGCGACCACTGCGGCAGGGCTTCGTGACCAACGCCCTCAACCCGAAGGCGTCCCTCACCTTCCTCAGCGTGCTCCCGCAGTTCGTGCCCGCGGGCGCTCCGGCGCTGCCCAGGACCCTGCTGCTCGCCCTGATCGTGCTCGCGATCGCGCTGGTGTGGTTCCAGGTCGTCGTCCTGCTGGTGGACCGGCTCGGCAGATGGCTGCGCAGGCCGCGCGCCGCCCGGGCGGTCACGGTCGGCACAGGCGCCGCACTGACGGTCTTCGGCCTGGCGCTCCTCGTGGGGCCGCTGTCGGCCCTGTGAGGCCCCAGGGGCGGTGACGGCGCGTCAGGACGCCCTCACCGCCCCCGGGAAGGTCACTTGACCCGGCCGTACCAGACGCTCCTGGTCCAGATCTTCTGCAGCCTGACGACATCCCCGCTCTTCGGGGAGTGCCAGATCTTTCCCTTCCCGGCGTAGATGCCGACGTGGTAAACGTTCGACCCCGAGTGGAAGAACACCAGGTCTCCGGCCTTGCGGTTCTGCGCGGAGATGTGGCGGGTCTTGTTGTACTGCTGGGCCGCCGTACGGGGCAGCTTCTTGCCCGCCTTCTTGTACGAGTACAGCGTGAGCCCGGAGCAGTCGAACCTGTGCGGCCCGGTGGCACCCCACTTGTACGGGGAGCCCTTCTTGGAGGCCGCGATCTGGAGGGCCTTCGTCGCCGGCGTCGCGGCTTCCGCCTCGGAGGCGAAGCCGGGGGCGACGACGGTGCCGCCCACCGCGGCGAGGGTGAGAGCCGAGGCCGTACCGGCCCGGGCCATGAGCGACGGGACACGATTGAGCGCTGTCATGCGCAACCCTTCGTCAGCCGCCTGTGAAGGATGACCTGTCGGATTCGGGCTGGCGAAGTTGCCCGGCCGCGTTGCCGCGGCTTCACCCCAAGGGTTGCTCGGCTCGAACGAACGTCCGCTCCGGCGACCCGTCTTGCTCGGGTCCTCCACTCCTGCCGATCCACTCCGTCGACCGGTCATCCGGGCGGCGGCAGGACTCGGCGTCCGCTCGGATCGCCCCGCCGCTGTGGCGGGGGCTTGTCGTCAGACAGGGATCTTGACGCACGGATGAACGAAAAGCCCAACGGAACCGGGTATTTGTGGCGTTGCTCACCACTCACCCGTTCGGGTGGACACCCTCGTGTCCGGGCGGGTGTCCAGATGTCCGAGGAGCCTCGGACCAGCGGCGGAGCGCTCAATTCCACTTAGTGTCGACGGCCGTTGCGCAACTTGGAGGGGCGCGCAAACGGAGACATAGATACACCGATGGGGGGTACATCGTTTGGTCCGTTTCAGTGCGGATCCGGACGGCTCGTCAGAGGGCCGAGACGTCCGGATCGGTCTGGACGGGTCGTCAACTGTCGGAGCGCGGCGGCACCGTGACGCGAGCCGTGCGGCGTTCCCCGTCCAGCACGCGCAGCGCGCGCGCCAGCGTGGGCGCGTGCAGCTCCGTCTCACCCCGCTGGTGCATCAGCGCCAGCGCGTCCCGCAGCGCGGCCGCCTTGGCCACCAGCGCCTGGGCGGCGCGCAGTCCGCGGTAGGTGTCGCCGTACTGGGCCGGGTTGATCCGGCCCAGCAGGTCGACCACATCGAGGTAACGGTCGATCAACTCCCCCTCCGCGCGCGTCAGCGCGGGCAGGGGCGGCAACTCGGGTGGGAGCACCGACCGGTCACCTCCCCGTGGGCGGGGCGAGGGTGGCCTTGCGGCTGGGGATGATCCGGTCGACCAGCCCGTACTCCAGCGCCTCCTGGGCGTCGAGGATCTTGTCCCGCTCGATGTCGGAGGCCACCTGCTCGCGGCTGCGCCCGGTGTGCTCGGCGAGCATCTCCTCCAGGCGGGTCCGAATACGCGTCAGTTCGTCGGCCTGGATGGCCAGATCGCTCGCCTGGCCCTGCACCGGCTCCGGCAGCGCCGGCTGATGGATCACCACCCGGGCCCCGGGCAGCGCGAAGCGCTTCCCCGGTGTGCCCGCGGCCAGCAGCACGGCGCTCGCCGAACCGGCCTGGCCCAGGCAGATCGTCTCCACGTCACAGGCGACGAACCGCATCGTGTCGTAGATCGCCGACATGGCGCTGAACGAGCCGCCGGGCGAGTTGATGTACAGCGAGATGTCCTGATCGGGGCCCTTGTGCTCCAGATACATGAACTGGGCCATCACGTCGTTCGCCGAGATGTCGTCGATCCGGGTGCCGAGGAAGACGATCCGCTCCTCCAGCAGCTTCGAGTACGGGTCCTGCGTCCTGGTGCCGGAACTCGTGCGCTCGGTGAACTCGGGCAGTACGTAGCGGGCGGACGGTCGGGTCATGGCTCACGCTCCCTTGCCGGGGTGCCTGTGAAAAATGTACAGGACGTACATGACGTAATGTAGGGAGCATGGCCTACGAGATTCCGGTGACGCAAGCCAGGGCTGAGCTCGCCGACCTGATCAATCGCGTGGTGTACGGCGGTGAGCGCGTCGTCGTGACGCGCCACGGAAAGCCCCTTGTCGCCCTTGTCTCCGCCTCCGACCTCGAACGACTGGAGAAGCTCGGGGAGCCGGCGGACCTCGTCGAGGACCAGGTGGTCAGCGCGGTCTCCAGCGTCCGCGAGGTGGCGTCCGCTCCCCGCGAGCGGCAGCGGTTCGGAATCGCGGCCGAGCATCGGGGGTCGGGTCCCTCATAAGGGCGCTTTCGCACCTCGGGAGCTCCAGGAAGCGGAAATGACCGTGCACCCCCGTCCGCTACAGCGGGGGTGCACGGTCGCTCCGGTGCGGCCGGGTGGTCAGCCGACCGTGGCCGGTTCCCTCTCGCCCGCGGGTGCGGCGTCCTTCGTGCGCGCCCTGAGCGCGTTCCCCAGCAGTACGGCGCCCAGACCCACCGCGGCCCACCAGGTCAGCGTCAGGGCCGGGCCGGTCGCCGCCGCGCCGTCGAAGTAGGACACCGAACGCAACAGAGTCGTGCTCGCGCCCGGCGGCAGCCACTGGCCGATCGCGCCGGCCGGATCGGGAAGCATCTGCGGTGCCGAGGCAGCCCCGGAGAAGGGGTTGCCGAACAGCATGACGACGCCCGCCGCGATCCCGACACCCGCGGTGCCGAGGAGGGCGGCGAGCCCCGCGACGGCAGCGCTCACGGCCAGCGTCGCCAGGGCGAACACGCCGGCCTCCGCCCACCAGTCGCCGGTGAGGATCTCCAGCCAGCTGTGCGCGAGCGCGGCACAGGCCAGGCCGGTCAGGGCGGCGGCGCCGACCAGGGCGCTCACGGCGCGCATCCCGCGCAGCCCGAGCAGGGTCACCGCGGCGCCCGCCGCGATGCCGGCCAGGGCGAGCGGCAGGACGCTCGAGTTCAGAGCCGCGCCGCGCGGGTCGCTTTCGGGTGCGGGCACCACATCGACCGTCCTGACCGGGGTGCCCTCGGAGGAGGTCTGCTCTGTCACCGCCTGCTGGAGCAGTTGGGCGACGGCCGGGCTCGCGGCCGACGCGGTCAGCAGCTCGGGGCCCTGGGGGCTCACGACGACCGCGCCGTATACGGTCCGGTCCTCGATGGCCCTGCGGGCGGCGGCCTCGTCGGCGTAGCGGTGGATCTCGAACGCGCCGTCGTGCTGGGCGAGCCGCCGCTCGACCTGGGCCGTGGCGGCGGGCCCGGCCACCCCGAGCGGCACGTCGCGGGGGGCGGTGCGGGCCGCGGGCCAGGCGAACGCCCACAGGGCGAGTGCGGCGAGGACGGGGACGAGGACGACGACCGCGATCAGGTGCCGGGGTGCGGCGTTCCTGGGCGGTGTAGCGGAGGGGGTGGACATGGGGGCTCCCTGAGGACTCGGAGAGGTCGGGTCGCAGCATCCGGCCGGCGTGCGCCAAAAAGAAGGATCGTTCGTTTTCCTGTGTCACCACCGTGCTCCGGGCGCCGTTCCTTGTCAAGAAGGAATGTTCGTTTTAGTTTGGGGCCATGGCTCGCGTATCCCAGGAACACCTCGACGCCCGCCGCCGGCAGATCCTCGACGGTGCCGCCCGGCTGTTCGCCCGCAACGGCTTCCACGCCACGTCCATGCAGGACGTGCTGAAGGAGGTCGACCTCTCGGCCGGGGCGGTGTACCGCTACTTCAGCGGCAAGGACGAGCTGATCGCCGCGATCGTCAGGGAGGTGCTCGAAGAGGTCCGCGCGGCCTTCGAGGACGTCACCCGGCAGAGCCCGCCGCCACCGCCGGACCTCCTGGTCGGTCTGGTCCTGGGCCGCACGCTGCGCGTCTGGTCGTCCCTGAACGTCGACGGGGAGTCGCCCTTCCCGCGGCTGATCATGCAGGTCTGGGCGGAGACCGTGCGCAACGAGGAACTGGCGGCCGTGCTGACGGACGTGTACACGGAGCTGCGCGGCAGATGGGTGTCGGCCGTCGAGGCGTACCAGGACGCCGGCATGATGCGGGCGGACATCCCCGCGGACCATGTGGCCCGCACCATGATCGCCGCGGTGCAGGGGTTCATCGCCCAGCAGGCCCTGTTCGGCCCGGCGCCGGTGGAGGTCCTGGAGAACGGTCTTCGCGCGCTGATGAGCATGCCGGCGCCGCAGTCGGGCGCCTGAGAGATCACAGCTCGGTTAACTTGCCCGAAACGCGGTCCAACTAGCCTGCCGATCCACGCCACCAGGCACTTTGCCCCGTGGCCGAGGCAACCGGACCCCGCACGGTCCGGAGCGAGGACTGTGAGGTGGGACGTGCAACTGACCCCGCACGAGCAAGAGAGACTGCTCATCCACGTGGCGGCCGACGTGGCCGAGAAGCGCCGGGCCCGCGGGCTCAGGCTCAACCACCCCGAGGCGGTCGCCCTCATCACGTCGCACATCCTCGAGGGCGCGCGGGACGGCCGTACCGTCGCCGAGCTCATGTCCTCCGGACGCAAACTGCTCACCCGGGACGACGTCATGGAGGGCGTGCCCGAGATGATCCATGACGTCCAGGTGGAGGCGACCTTCCCGGACGGCACCAAGCTCGTCACCGTCCACGACCCGATCGTCTGACGGGGAGGTACGCCGTGATTCCCGGAGAGATCCTGTTCGCCGACGACCCGATTGCCTACAACGCGGGCCGCGAGGTCACCCGGCTGACCGTCCTCAACGCCGCCGACCGACCCGTCCAGGTCGGCTCCCACTACCACTTCGCCGAGGCCAACCCCGGTCTGGAGTTCGACCGCGCCGCCGCGCGCGGCAAGCGGCTGAACGTCGCCGCCGGCACCGCCGTGCGCTTCGAACCCGGGATCCCCGTCGACGTCGAACTCGTCCCGCTCACCGGCGCCCGCGTGGTGCCCGGACTGCGCGGGGAGACCGGAGGTGCCCTCGATGCCTGAGATCTCCCGTGCCGCGTACGCCGACCTGTTCGGCCCGACCACCGGTGACCGCATCCGGCTCGCCGACACCGACCTGCTGATCGAGATCGAGGAGGATCGTTCCGGCGGTCCCGGGCTCGCCGGGGACGAGGCCGTCTTCGGCGGCGGCAAGGTCATCCGCGAGTCCATGGGCCAGTCGCGGGCCACGCGCGCGGACGGCACCCCCGACACGGTGATCACGGGCGTCGTGATCATCGACCACTGGGGCATCGTCAAGGCCGACGTCGGCATCCGCGACGGCCGGATCACCGGCATCGGCAAGGCGGGCAACCCCGACACGATGGACGGGGTGCACCCGGACCTGGTCATCGGCCCCGAGACCGAGATCATCGCCGGCAACGGACGGATCCTCACGGCCGGAGCGATCGACGCGCACGTCCACTTCATCTGCCCGCAGATCGCCGACGAGGCGCTGTCCGCCGGCATCACGACGCTGGTGGGCGGCGGCACCGGGCCGGCCGAGGGATCGAAGGCGACGACCGTGACGCCCGGCCCGTGGCATCTGGCGCGGATGCTGGAGGCGATGGAGCAGTACCCGCTCAACATCGGCTTCCTCGGCAAGGGCAACACCGTCTCCCACGAGGCGATGCTGTCGCAGATCCGGGGCGGCGCCCTGGGACTGAAGCTGCACGAGGACTGGGGCTCGACCCCGGCCGTCATCGACGCCTCGCTCACCGTCGCCGACCGGACCGGCATCCAGGTCGCGATCCACACGGACACACTCAACGAGGCCGGGTTCGTCGGGGACACCCTCGCCGCGATCGCGGGGCGCGGCATCCACGCGTACCACACCGAGGGCGCGGGCGGCGGGCACGCGCCGGACATCATGACCGTGGTCTCCGAGCCGCACGTACTGCCGAGTTCGACGAATCCGACGCGGCCGTTCACCGTCAACACCGCCGAGGAACACCTCGACATGCTGATGGTGTGCCACCACCTCAACCCCGCGGTACCGGAGGACCTCGCCTTCGCCGAGTCGCGGATCCGGCCGTCGACCATCGGGGCGGAGGACATCCTGCACGACCTCGGCGCGATCTCGATCATCTCGTCCGACTCCCAGGCGATGGGGCGCGTCGGCGAGGTCGTCCTGCGGACCTGGCAGACGGCCCACGTCATGAAGCGGCGGCGGGGTGCGCTGCCCGGCGACGGGCGGGCGGACAACCATCGGGTACGTCGCTATGTCGCCAAGTACACGATCAACCCGGCGCTGGCCCAGGGCCTGGCCCGGGAGATCGGCTCGGTGGAGAGCGGCAAGCTCGCCGACCTGGTGCTGTGGGAGCCGGCGTTCTTCGGGGTCAAGCCGCAGCTCGTCATCAAGGGCGGGCAGATCGCGTACGCGCAGATGGGCGACGCGAACGCCTCGATCCCGACGCCGCAGCCGATTCTGCCCCGGCCGATGTACGGGGCGATCGGGCGCGCGCCGGCCGCCAACTCCTTCAACTTCGTAGCCCCGTTGGCGATCGAGGACGGGCTGCCGGAGCGGCTCCGGCTCGGGAAGCGGTTCGTGGCCATCGAGTCGACGCGTGGGGTCACCAAGGCCGACATGCGGCAGAACGACGCGCGGCCCGAGGTGCGGGTCGATCCCGACAGCTTCGCCGTGCACATCGACGGAGAGCTCGTCGAGGCGACGCCCGCCGAGGAACTGCCCATGGCCCAGCGTTACTTCCTCTTCTGACGGCGGGGTCCGATGTCAAGGGCAGCACTTCTCGTCCTGGCCGACGGCCGCTTCCCCGCCGGGGGCCATGCGCACTCCGGCGGCGCCGAAGCGGCCGTCAAGGCGGGGCGGATCACCGGGGCCGCGAGCCTGGAGGACTTCTGCCGAGGGCGGCTGCACACGGCGGGGCTGGTCGCGGCCTCGCTCGCCGCGGCGGCGGCGCTCGGCGTGGACGCGGTGGCCCTGGACGAGGCGGCCGACGCGCGGACGCCGTCTCCCGCGTTGCGGTCGGCCGGGCGCAGGCTCGGGCGGCAGTTGACGCGGGCCGCTCGGGCCACGTGGCCGTCGGAGGAACTCGATGCACTGGCACGCCGGTTCCCGAAGGGCGCGCACCAGCCGGTGGTGCTCGGGATCGCGGCTCGGGCCGCGGGGTTGGGGGTGGTCGACGCGGCTCACTGCGCGGCGTACGAGAGTGTGAGCGGGGCGGCGAGCGCGACGGTGCGGTTGCTGAGCCTCGATCCCTTCGACGCGACGGGCGTACTGGCCCGGCTGGCGCCGGAGATGGACCGGGTCGCGGATCGGGCCGTGGAGGCCGGGCGGGGGGTGGTCGACCGAGGGGTCGACGCGCTGCCCGCGGTTTCCGGGCCGTTGCTGGAGATCGGGGCGGAGGTGCATGCGGCTTGGCCGGTACGGCTGTTCGCGTCCTAGGGGTTTTCGCCGCCCCCGCTGAGGGGCTGCGCCCCGCGCCCCTCGCCCCCCTTCGGCCCTGAGCGGGCCTTGTCCTCAGCAGCCGGACAGGCTGATTTCACCGACCCACCCTCAAAAGGAGCCGTCCATGCATCTCGACCACACCCACGACGGACCCGCCGCCGTCAGCGCCGACGCCCGCCGGCCCGACGGCTCCCGCCGGGCCCTGCGTATCGGCCTCGGAGGGCCCGTCGGGTCCGGTAAGACGGCCACCGTCGCCGCGCTGTGCCGGGCCCTGCGCGACGAGTTGTCCCTCGCCGTCGTCACGAACGACATCTACACGCGGGAGGACGCCGAGTTCCTGCTGCGGGAGGCCGTGCTGCCGCCCGAGCGGATCACGGCCGTGGAGACCGGGGCGTGTCCGCACACGGCGATCCGGGACGACATCTCCGCGAACCTCGAAGCCGTCGAGGACCTGGAGGACGAGGTCGGCCCCCTCGACCTCATCCTGGTCGAGTCCGGCGGGGACAACCTCACCGCCACCTTCTCCAAGGGGCTCGTCGACGCGCAGATCTTCGTGATCGACGTGGCCGGCGGCGACGACATCCCGCGCAAGGGCGGGCCGGGGGTGACCACCGCCGATCTGCTCGTCGTCAACAAGACCGACCTCGCCCCGTACGTCGGCTCCGACCTGGCGCGGATGGCGGTGGACGCCAAGGCGCAGCGGGCCGAGCTGCCGGTCGTGTTCCAGTCGCTGCGGAGCGAGCCCGGAGTGCGGGACGTCGCCGACTGGGTGCGGGCGCGGCTCGCCGCGTGGACGGCGTGACCGTGGCCGGTGGCGTGCGGGCCGTCGCGCGGATCGCCGCCCGGGACGACGGGCGGGGCGGTACGGCGCTGCCGGTCCTCGACAGCGACGGGCCGCTGGCGCTCAGACGGACCCGGGGGAGCGGTGCCGAGGCGCGGGTCGTGCTCGTCGGCGCGATGAGCGGGCCCCTGGGCGGCGACCACTTCACCGTCGAGGCCGATGTGGAGACGGGCGCCCGGCTGCGTGTCGGCTCGGCCGCGGCGACCATCGCGCTGCCGGGGCAGAGCAAGGGGGAGGCCCGCTACGACGTACGGCTGTCCGTGGCCGACGGGGCCGAACTGCACTGGTTGCCCGAGCAGTTGATCTCCGCGCGGGGCAGTGACCTGTACGTCACGACCCATGCCGACGTCGGTGCGGCGGGGCGGCTCGTGGTGCGCGAGGAGCAGGTGCTCGGCCGGGTGGGGGAGGACCCGGGACGGCTCACCAGCCGGATCCGCGTGCGGGTCGCGGGGCGGACGGTTCTCGATCAGGAACTCGCCTGTGGGCCCGGGGCACCGGGCGGCTGGGACGGACCCGCGGGGCTCGGCGGATGCCGGGCCGCGGGCCAACTGGTCGTCGTACGCCCCGAGTTCGCGGACGCCCCGGTGGCGGCGCGGGTGCTGGACGAGAACGCCGTCGTGATGCCGCTCGCCGGGCCGGCCGTGCTGGTGAGCGCCGTGGCGGCGGACGCGTTGCGGCTTCGCGGGGTGCTGGACGAGGCCCTGGCGTCACTGGGCTGAGCCGGGCCCCGTCAACTGATGGGCAGGCGCGGGAACTTGCGGTCCTTCTCCGTGGGCGCCTTCGCGGCGGCCTCCTCGGCCTTGGCGACGGCCGCGTACTGGTCGACGTACTCCTGCTCGGACAGCGACAGGATGGCGTACATGATCTCGTCGGTCACGGCGCGCAGGATCGCCTTCTCGTTCTCCATGCCGGCGTAGCGGGAGAAGTCGAGGGGCTCGCCGAAGCGGATCGTGACCGGGTGGATGTTCGGGATGACCTTGCCCGGCGGCTGTGCCTCGAAGGTGCCGATCATCGCGCAGGGGATGACCGGGACCTGGGCCTTGAGGGCCATCACCGCGACGCCGACCTTGCCCTTGTAGAGCCGGCCGTCGTGCGAGCGGGTGCCCTCCGGGTAGATGCCGAGGAGTTCGTCCTTGCTGAGGACCCCGAGTCCCTCGCGGATGGCTGCCTGGCCCGCCTCCTTGCCGGTGCGGTCGACCGGGATCTGCCCGGCGCTGCGGAAGAAGGCCGCCGTCAGGCGTCCCTTGATGCCGGGGCCGGTGAAGTACTCCTTCTTCGCGAGGAAGGTGATGCGCCGCTTGAGCATCGCCGGCATCAGGAAGTGGTCCGAGAACGACAGGTGGTTGCCGGCGATGATGGCCGCACCCGTGTCCGGCACGTGTTCCAGGCCTTCTATGCGCGGGCGGAAGAACAGTCTCAGCAGAGGTCCCAACAACACGTATTTCAGTACGTAGTAGAACAAGGGGGTCGCTCCTCACTCCGGCGGATGGACTCGGGCCGCCGAGTTCTGGCAGGTCAACCAGCGTGCCGTGGGGCTGCCAGTGTAGGCGCAGGGGTGACAGGCCGGAACCGGGTCGGCTCGGACGGATACCGCCCCATGCCGAATTTCCTGACCAATCGTCAGCAAGTCGGCGGACGGCATCGCTCGCGGACGGGGAGGACCGCCGGACCAGCCTGGTGTCACGGCTCGGCGTGCGGCAACCGGATGGCGTGGTTTGGCGTGATCACGGTCACCTGGTGGCAGGCGCCCCGTCCTTGCGGGGAGCCGTCGCGTCTGCTCGCTCATGACAGCCGCACGATGATCAGCGCCGTGTCGTCCGTCGCGCCGCCCGGCGGCAGCAGCTCCAGCAGAACGGCGTCGGCGAGGGCCTCGGGGTCGGCTCCGCGGTGGCGGACGAGGGCGTCGGCGAGGCGGGCCAGGCCGGTGTCGATGTCCTCGTGACGGCGTTCGATCAGGCCGTCCGTGTACAGCACCAGCGTGGCGCCCTCGGCGTATGTGGTGACGGCCTGCGGTCTCGGCATCGGGTCGGGTCGGGCGTCCAGCGGCGGATCGGTGGCCATGTCCAGGAACTCCACACGGCCGTCGGCGTGGACCAGCACGGGCGGTGGATGGCCGGCGCTGCTGTAGGTGATGGTGCGGGCGTCGCAGTCGATGAACGTCGTGACCGCGGTGGCCGACTCGGCGCCGTCGACCACGTGCGCGTACCGCCCGAGGACGTCGAGCGCCTGGGCCGGGCCGTCGGCGACGCGGGAGGTGGCGCTGAGCGCGCTGCGCAGCTGGCCCATGACACCGGCGGCCGCGAGGCCGTGGCCGACCACGTCCCCCACGGACACGCCGATGCGGTTGCCGCCCACCAGGTCGATCAGGTCGTACCAGTCGCCGCACACGTTCAGCGCGCCGACCGCGGGCCGGTAGCGCACCGCCGCGCTGTGGTGGCCCACCTGCCGTCGGGCGGGCAGCATCGCCTCCTGGAGGGCCATGGCCACCTCGCGCTCGCGGGCGTGAGCCAGCCGCAGCCGTTCGTTGAGCTCCTGCAACTCGCGGGCGCGGGTGTACAGCTCCGCCTCCAGGACCCGGGCCCGGCCGTCACGGCCCGCGCCGCCGCGCAGTCGGATGAGTTCGGTGACCTCCTCCACCCGGTGCAGGACGAACGCCACCCGCCCGTCCGGTCCGTGGACGGGCGCGTTGATCGGGCTCCAGTAGCGCTCCTCCCAGTGGCCGGGGCGCAGGGGATCCTCGACGTCGTAGCGCTGGAGTGCCATGGTGTCCCGCTCGCCGGTGGCCACCACGCGCAGCATCGACGCCCGCACGTCGCGCATGCCGGTGGCGGCGGGATCGCTGGGGTTGTCGGGGAAGACGTCGAAGATGTACCGGCCCACCAGCTGTTCGCGGGTGCGCCCGGACAGGTGCTGGAAGTCCTCGTTGGCGTCGGCGTAGACCAGCTCCGGGGTCAGCAGCGCGACCATTCCGGGCAGGGCCCGGAACACCGCCTCGTAGTCGATCGCCTTCTCTTCCATGGCCTCGCCTCACCACCGGGACCTGACCAGTTTCCCACGCGGTACGGAATATGTACCGATACGCGGTGTATATACCGATGTATTGCATGCACTCCTGTACGGCAGGTCAGGACGGTGGATCCGTCAGGGGCTGCTCCGCCCAGATGATCTTCCCCTCGGGGACGAAGCGCGTCCCCCACCGCTGGGTCAACTGGGAGACCAGCAGCAGCCCGCGTCCGCCCTCGTCGGTGGTGCGAGGATGACGCAGGTGCGGGGCGGTCGCGCCCCCGTCGAACACCTCGCAGATCAGGGCTCGCTCCCTGATCAGGCGCAACCGGATGGGGCCGGCGGCGTACCGGATCGCGTTGGTGACCAGCTCGCTGACGACCAGTTCCGTCGTGAAGACCAGCTCCTCCAGCCCCCACTCCGCGAGCTGCCGGGCGGCCGTCTTGCGGGCGTCGGCGACGCCGGCCGGGTCGGCGGGCAGATCCCAGTCGGCGACCTGCTCGGCGCCCAGGAGCCGGGTGCGGGCCATCAGCAGGGCCACGTCGTCGTGCGGGCGGTCCGGGACCAGGGCGTCGATCACGGTCCGGCAGTGCAGGTCGAGGGAGGCCGCGCGCCGCTCCAGTGCCTGCCGCAGCCGGTCCCGGTCGGTGCCGACGGCCCAGTCGTACCCCTGCGCCAGCAACCCGTCGGTGTGCAGGGCGAGCGTGCTGCCCGCGGCCAGGACCAGCTCTGTCGACTCGAACGGCGGACCGCCCGCCCCGAGCGGCGGACCCTGCGGGAGATCGACGAAGGTGGCCGTGCCGTCGGGCAGCACGACGGCGGGCGCCGGATGGCCCGCGGCCGCCATGGTGCACTGCCCGTCCACCGGGTCGTACACGACGTACACGCACCCGGACCCCACGGACTGGGTCATCGCCGCCTCCTCGCCGGCCGCCTCGACGCCCTCCTCGCGGGCCAGCTGGGCGACCAGGTCGTCGAGGTGGGCCAGCACCTCCTCGGGCGGCAGGTCCAGCGCCGCGAGGGTCCGTACGGCGGTGCGCAGCCGGCCCATCGCCGCGGCGGCGTCGATGCCGTGGCCCGGAACCTCGCCCACCACCAGGGCGACCCGAGCGCCCGACAGCGGGATGATGTCGTACCAGTCACCGCCGAGGCCGGTCAGCTCGTCGGCCGGCCGGTAGCAGGCGGACACCTCCAGCGCGTTCTGCTCCGGCAGCCGGTGCGGCAGCAGGCTGCGCTGCAGGACCAGGGCGGCGTCGCGCTCGCGGGTGTAGCGCCGGGCGTTGTCGACACAGACGGCGGCGCGGGAGACGAGGTCCTCGGCCAGGTTCAGGTCGTCCTGCTCGAAGGGCTCCTGGCGGTGGCGGCGGAAGAAGGTGGTGACGCCCAGGGTGACGCCCCGGGCGCGGATCGGCACGATCATCACGCTGTGCAGACCCAGCTCCAGGAAGATGGCGGCCTGCCCGCCGCGCGCGTGCTCGGACCACGCCTCGCCGAGCGGATCGAGTCGCTCCGCGCGCCAGGACTCGGCCGTCCTGAGGCAGCGGATCGGAGGCGACCCCGCCGGATACGCGACCTCCGCGCCGATGTCGACGACCGCCTCCGGCGCCCGCTCGGTGACCGATCGCTGTCCCGCGCGGCGCAGCGACACCGGGTCCGCGTCGCCCAGCGGCCCGGCGGGGGGCTCCCCGCCCCGCAGCACCGACTCCAGCAGATCCACGGTGACCAGGTCCGCGAGACCGGGTACGGCCACGTCCGCCAGCTCCTGGGCGGTGCGGGTGATGTCGAGGGTGCGGCCGATGCGCTGGCCGGCCCGGTCGAGCAGGGCCAGGCGCTGCCGGGCGCGGTGCCGGTCGGTGATGTCCTCCACCGTGTAGTACACGCCCATGGGGTGGCCCTGGCCGTCGTCGAGCCGGGTGAACGACATCATGTGGGCGGTCTCGCGGAGCGGGGCGGAGCGCACGTGGCCGATGTGCTCGTAGCCGACGATCGGTTCGCCGGTCGCCAGCACGCGACGCATCTGCGCCTCGATGGACTCGGCGTCCAGACCGGGCTGGATGTCCGCGAGCCGCAGCCCGAGCCGAAGGGTCGGCGGGCCGCCGCCGAACTGGGCGAGGGCGGCGTTCGACCAGACGAAGCGCAGGTCGGTGTCGACGATCGCTATGCCGACGGGGGAGCGGGCCACCATCTGCTCCAGTACGGCGCGGCTCATGTCCCAGCCGGGTGCGTCCGCCAGCTCCGACAGGAGCACGAGCCATCGCGAGGACCCCTGGGTGTCGAGGGCGGACATGATCCGCACCATGACCCGGACCAGGGAGCCGTCCTTGTGCAGGGCCGTCAGCAGCCCCGCCCAGCCGCCCTCCCTATGGCACCGCTCCATCAGCTCCGGCACCCGTCCCGCGTCCTCGGCGTCGAGCAGCTCGGCGACGTTGCGTCCCACCGCGTCGGAGGCCGCGTACGCCAGCAGCCGGTGCGCGTCCCTGGTCCACCCCGTCACCAGACCCTGCGCGTCGAGCAGCAGAGGCGCGGCGTCCGCCACGTCGAACCCCTGCCTGGCAACGCCCTGCTCCTCGTGTGTGCCCACGGCCGACCTCTCTGTCGCTGAGAGCGGTCTACCACCTCTTGTCCCCATCTTCACCCTTCCGGGCAACGCCGCCTCTTTGCGGGGGCCGGGAGAGGGGCGCGGCGAGGAGGTGCGGATCCCGTCGGGGCTGGTGCCGGGGAGACGGGGCCGGAATGCCGGCGGCCCGGCCCCGGTGTACCGGTGCCGGGCCGCCGGTGAGGCGGGTCGTCTACGTCACGTCAGGACCTTCTCCAGCGCGCCGAGTGCCCCCTCCAGTTCCTCCGTCGTGATCGTCAAGGGTGGGGCCAGCCGGATCGTGGAGCCGTGGGTGTCCTTGACCAGGATCCCCTCGCGCAGGAGGCGTTCGCCGATCTCGCGGCCCGTGCCGAATGCCGGGTCGATGTCGACGCCCGCCCACAGCCCCCGCGCGCGGAAGCCGACGACGCCCTTGCCGACCAGCGCCGACAGACCGCCCCGCAGGACCACGCCCAGCTCTGCGGCCCGGCGCTGGAACTCCCCGGTCTCCAGCAGTTCGACCACCGCCGTGCCGACCGCGGCGGCCAGCGGGTTGCCGCCGAACGTCGAGCCGTGCTCGCCCGGCCGCAGCACGCCGAGGACGTCGCGGCGGGCGACCACCGCCGACACCGGCACGATGCCGCCGCCGAGCGCCTTGCCCAGCAGGAGCACGTCCGGGACGACCCCCTCGTGCTCCAGGGCGAGCGTACGGCCCGTACGGCCGAGGCCCGACTGGATCTCGTCCGCGATGAACAGGCAGCCCTTGCGGCGGGTCAGTTCCCGCACCCCGGTGAGGTAGCCGTCGTCGGGGATGAGGACGCCCGCCTCGCCCTGGATCGGCTCCAGCAGCACCGCCGCGGTCGTCTCGTCGACCGCCGCCTCCAGCGCCGCCAGGTCGTTGTACGGCACGACCCGGAAGCCCGGGGTGAAGGGGCCGAAGCCCTGCCGCGCCGTCTCGTCCGTGGAGAACGACACGATCGTCGTCGTACGGCCGTGGAAGTTCTCCGCGGCGACCACGATCGTCGCCCGGTCGGCCGGCACGCCCTTCACCTCGTACGCCCACTTGCGGGCCACCTTGATGCCGGACTCGACCGCCTCGGCGCCGGTGTTCATCGGCAGCACCATGTCCAGGCCCGTCAACGCCGCCAGCCGCTCGGCGAACTCGGCGAGGCGGTCGTGGTGGAAGGCACGGGAGGTCAGGGTCAGCCGGTCCAGCTGGCGGTGCGCCGCCTCGACCAGCGCCGGGTGGCGGTGGCCGAAGTTCAGGGCCGAGTAGCCGGCCAGCAGGTCGAGGTAGCGGCGGCCCTCCACATCCTCCACCCACGTGCCCTCGGCGCGGGCGACGACCACGGGCAGCGGGTGGTAGTTGTGCGCCAGGACCGGCTCCTCGGCGCGGATCAGGTCGGCGGACGAGCGGGTGGTGGCGGGAGCGGTCATCAGCGGATCTCCTGGGTGCAGCACTTGATGCCGCCGCCGGCCTTGCGGAACTCCGACAGGTCGACGGGGACGGGGACATAGCCGCGGTCGGCGAGTGCGGAGGTGAGCGCCTCGGCCTGGGGGGCGATGAAGACGTTGCGGCCGTCGGACACCGAGTTGAGGCCGAACGCCAGCGCGTCGTCGCGGGTCGCGAGCACCGCGTCCGGGTACAGCCGCGCCAGCACCTCACGGCTGCCCGGCGAGAAGGCCTCCGGGTAGTACGCGATGTTGTCGTCGTCCAGGACGAACAGCGCCGTGTCCAGATGGTAGAAGCGCGGGTCCACCAGCGTCAGGCTGATCACCGGGTGGCCGAAGAACTCCTGCACCTCGCGATGCGCCTCGCGGGTGGTACGGAACCCGGTGCCGGCGAGCACGTACCGGCCCGTCCAGACCAGATCGCCCTCGCCCTCGCAGACGGACTCCGGGCGGTACACGTCGTAGCCCGCCGTCTTGAACCAGGTGTCGTAGTGCGTGGACTCCGGGCGCCGCTCCGGCGCGTGGAAGAGCGAGCCGAAGACACGGCCGTCCACGACGACCGCCGAGTTCGCCGCGAAGACCATGTCCGGCAGACCGGGCGCGGGCTCCACCGTGTCGACGGTGTGGCCATGGGTCCGGTAGGCGCGGATCAGTGCCTGCCACTGCTCCTGGGCGAGGTCGATGTCCACGGGGGTGTCGGGATGCATCCAAGGGTTGATCGCGTACTGCACGGCGAAGTGTCTGGGTTCGCAGACGAGGTACCGCCGCCGGCGCGGCACACGGGAGTCGGACACAGAGGGGTTCCTCCGCTTCCTCGAAATGTCGACTGGGGTTGACACCAAAGTAGGAAGTACCGCCGAGGAGCGACAAGGAAAAAATATTGCGTGTCCGCGCAGGAATGCTGCGTAGTTTCTTCCGTGGACGCAGCGCTGCTGCGCCGGGAAGGGTTTACTCGGGCGCCGGCTGACTCGCGCCCGCCTCCGGGCTCTCCGGCAGCAGATGGGACAGCACCATCACGCTGATCGTCTTGCGGATGAACGGCTCGACGCGGATCCGTTCCAGCACCTCCTCGAAGTGCTCCACGTCCCGCGCCCGCACATGCAGCAGCGCGTCCGCGCCCCCGGTCACCGTCATGGCCGCGGTGATCTCCGGATGGTTGCGGACCACCTCCGCGAGCCGCCGCGGCGGGGCCGCGCCCTCGCAGTACACCTCCACGTACGCCTCCGTGCGCCAGCCCAGCGCCGACGGCTTGACCGTGGCCGTGAACCCGGTGATCACGCCCGTCTCGCGCAGCCGGTCCACCCGCCGCTTGACCGCCGTCGAGGACAGCCCGACGGCCGCGCCGATCTCCGCGAAACTCGTCCTGGCATTGGCCATCAGCGCGGTGATGATCTTCCGGTCCAGCTCGTCGAAGGGCGCGGGCCTGCTGTTCATGGCGGCACTGTATCCAGCGGGAACGTCCGCACGTCCGCACGTGTGCAGGCGTGCGATTTGCTCATACACTCCGGATTCATGCTGCGTGCCCTGGCTGTCGACGACGAACGCCCCTCGCTGGAGGAGCTCCTCTACCTGCTGAACGCGGACCCCCGCGTCGGCAGCGCCGAGGGCGCCGGCGACGCGACCGAGGCGCTGCGCCGGATCAACCGGGCCTTGGAGTCCGGCCCGGGCGGACCCGAGGCCATCGACGTCGTCTTCCTCGACATCAACATGCCCGGCCTGGACGGCCTCGACCTGGCCAGGCTGCTCACCGGCTTCGCCAACCCGCCGCTCGTCGTGTTCGTCACCGCCCACGAGGACTTCGCCGTCCAGGCCTTCGACCTCAAGGCCGTCGACTACGTCCTCAAACCGGTCCGCAAGGAACGCCTGGCCGAAGCCGTACGACGGGCCTTCGAGCTCCGCGACAGCGCGCCCCGCATCCCCGTGAGCGAGCCCGACCCCGACCACATACCCGTCGAGCTCGGCGGAGTGACCCGCTTCGTCGCCGTCGACGACATCACCCACGTCGAGGCCCAGGGCGACTACGCCCGGCTGCACACCGACAAGGGCAGCCACCTCGTCCGCATCCCCCTGTCCACCCTGGAGGAGCGCTGGCGCTCCCGCGGCTTCGTCCGCATCCACCGCCGCCATCTCGTCGCCCTGCGCCACATCGGCGAACTCCGTCTCGACGCGGGCACCGTCAGCGTCATGGTCGGCTCCGAGGAACTCCAGGTCAGCCGCCGGCACACGCGTGAACTGCGGGACCTGCTGATGAGGAGGCCGTGACCATGCCGCTGAGCCCCGCCGACCGCCGCGTCGTCGTCACCGGCCCGCCCCGCCGCACCCGCCGCGTCTCCGGCTACTACCGCCCGCGCACCGAGATCGACGAGCAGACCACCCTCGGCCACACCTACGTCCGCTCCCTGATGCGCAGCCAACTGCGCACCGCCCTCGCCGTCCTCGCCGTCCTCGGCCTCCTCGTCGGCCCCCTGCCCCTCCTCTTCGCCGCGATGCCGCACGCCCGCCACCTGGAATGGGCGGTCCTCGGCTTCGGCCTGTACGCCCCGCTCGTCCTGCTGGCCCGCTGGTTCGTACGCCGCGCCGAGCGCAACGAGCGGGACTTCGTACGGCTCGTCGAAGACCGCTGAGCCAGAGGAAACACCAGGGCCGTGAACTCCAGCTACGCCGTCCCCGCAGTCGCCCTCGTCGTCCTGGCGACCGTCCTCGTCGGCGCCTTCGGCCTGCGCATCTCCCGCACCACCTCCGACTTCTACGTCGCCTCCCGCACCGTCGGCCCCCGCCTCAACGCGGCCGCGATCAGCGGCGAGTACCTCTCCGCCGCCTCCTTCCTAGGCATCGCGGGCCTCGTCCTCGTGCAGGGCCCCGACATGCTCTGGTACCCCGTCGGCTACACCGCCGGATACCTGGTCCTGCTGCTGTTCGTCGCCGCCCCGCTGCGCCGCTCGGGCGCCTACACCCTCCCCGACTTCGCCGAGGCCCGCCTGTCCTCCCAGGCGGTGCGGCGACTCGCGGGCGCCTTCGTCGTCGGCACCGGATGGCTGTACCTGCTGCCCCAGCTCCAGGGCGCCGGGCTGACGCTGACCGTGCTGACGGGGGCGCCCGACGGGCTCGGCGGAGTGATCGTCGCCGTCGTGGTGGTCGCCATCGTCGCCGCCGGCGGCATGCGCAGCATCACCTTCGTGCAGGCATTCCAGTACTGGCTCAAACTCACGGCCCTCCTCGTCCCCGCCCTCTTCCTGATCCTCGCGTGGCAGGGCGACGGCGCCCCCAGCCGCGCCTTCGACGAACCGGCGACCTTCCGAGAACGCAGTGTCGTGCGCGTCGACGACACCCTGGACCTCAAGCTCGACCGACCGCTGACCGTCACCGTCAGCGGCACGATCGACGGCCGCGCCCACGACGACGACCGGATCCGGCTCCCCGCCGGCACCCACCGCGTCGAGGACGGCACCCGCCTCACCTTCGCCAAGGGCGCCGACGTCCCCGAACGCGACCGCGGAGCGGGCGGCGACCTGTCGCCCTCGCAGGCCGAGAGCCGCGGCGAACGCCCGCTGTACGCCACGTACGGACTGATCCTCGCCACCTTCCTAGGCACCATGGGCCTGCCGCACGTGGTCGTCCGCTTCTACACCAGCCCGCACGGCGTCGCCGCCCGCCGCACCACCGTCGCCGTCCTCGGCCTGATCGGCGCCTTCTACCTGCTGCCCCCGGTCTACGGCGCCCTCGGCCGCCTCTACGCCCCCGAACTCACCCTCAGCGGCGACGCGGACGCCGCCGTACTGCTCCTGCCCGACCGCGTGATCGGCGGCCTCGGCGGCGACCTGCTCGGCGCACTGATCGCCGGGGGCGCCTTCGCCGCGTTCCTGTCCACCGCCTCCGGCCTGACCATGGCCGTCGCGGGTGTGCTCACCCAGGACGTGCTCCCGTCCCGGGGCGTACGGCACTTCCGGCTCGGCACGGTCCTCGCCATGGCCGTCCCGCTCGCCGCGAGCGTCCTGGTCGGCGGGCTCCCGGTCGCCGACGCCGTCGGCCTCGCCTTCGCCGTGTCGGCGTCCTCGTTCTGCCCGCTGCTCGTCCTCGGCATCTGGTGGCGGCGGCTGACCCCGCCCGGCGCGGCCGCCGGGATGCTGGTGGGCGGCGGCTCGGCGCTGCTCGCCGTCGCGGCGACGATGGCGGGCCTCCCGGGCTCCGGGACGCTGCACGCGCTGCTCGCGTGGCCCGCGCTCTGGTCGGTGCCGCTGGGCTTCCTCACCATGGTGCTGGTGTCGCTGGCCACCCCGGGCAGGGTGCCGGCCGGGACGGCGGCGATCCTGGCGCGGTTCCATCTGCCGGAGGAACTGCGGGCGGAGGTGAAGGCATGACGGGCCTTCTCGTCGGACGACGCGTGGCGGTGACCGCATGAGCGGATTCATCGCGGGCCTGTGTGTGGCGATCCTCCCGCTGCTCGCCGCCGGCTTCTGGCTGGGCCGGCGCACCGCCCGCCCCCAGAACCTCGGGGGCCTCGGCACCCCGGTCGAGCACGCCACCTTCGAGACCCTGCACACCGCCTCCCTCGCCGCGCCCCCGCTGCGGTCCGGCCTCACCGAGGAGACCGCCCGCAAGTCGGCCCGCCGGCTGCGCTCGCTCCTCGGCACCGACGCGCTGTGCCTGACCGACCAGAAGAAGGTCCTGGTCTGGGACGGCGTCGGCGGCCATCACCGTACGGAGATCATGGGACTGCTCGCCGGCCCTCTGGAGTCGGGCCGCGGCGAGGCGTTCCCGCTCATCTGCGACACCCCCGACTGCCCGGTGCGCTGGGCGGTCGTCGCCCCGCTCACCGTCGACGACCGGGTCCACGGCGCGCTCGTGGCCTGCGCGCCCCGGGAGTCGGCGGTGCTCGTGCGGGCGGCCGGCGAGGTGGCCCGCTGGGTCTCCGTGCAGCTGGAGCTGGCCGACCTCGACCAGTCCCGCACCCGTCTGATCGAGGCCGAGATCAAGGCCCTGCGGGCCCAGATCTCCCCGCACTTCATCTTCAACTCGCTCGCGGTGATCGCGAGCTTCGTCCGCACCGACCCCGAGCGCGCCCGCGAACTGCTCCTCGAATTCGCCGACTTCACCCGCTACTCGTTCCGCAGGCACGGCGACTTCACCACCCTCGCCGACGAACTCCACGCCATCGACCACTACCTGGCGCTGGTGCGGGCACGCTTCGGCGACCGCCTCTCCGTCACCCTCCAGATCGCCCCGGAGGTACTGCCGGTCGCCTTGCCCTTCCTGTGCCTTCAGCCGCTCGTCGAGAACGCCGTCAAGCACGGCCTGGAGGGCAGGGCGGGGTCCACCGCGGGCAAGAGCCACATCAGCATCACCGCGCAGGACGCCGGCGCCGAGGCCCTCGTCGTCATCGAGGACGACGGCGCCGGAATGGACCCCGCCCTGCTGCGCCGCATCCTCGCCGGCGAGATCAGCCCGTCCGGCGGCATCGGGCTGTCCAACGTCGACGACCGGCTCCGGCAGGTCTACGGCGACGACTACGGCCTCGTCATCGAGACCGCCGTGGGGGCAGGCATGAAGATCACCGCCCGGCTGCCGAAGTACCAGCCGGGGGTGCACTCCGCCGGGCGGCTCACCCGGGACTGAGGCTCAGGTGCTGCGGCTGACGACCATCCCCAGCGTGATCAGCCCCAGCACCACCCACCCGAACCACAGCCAGCCGTTGCTCCCGAGCGCCACCGTGTAGGCCGTCACCACGACGAGGCCGCCGACGGTGAGCACCCCCATCGCCTTCGTAGAACCGTCCGTAGAACCGGGCATCGCAACACCCTCCTAGGGTTCGTCCCCCTCCATGGTGCCCCCGTTCTGCCTCCGCACGGTGCACACGACGAAATGAGTGCCCGTCTTCCAGGCCCCCTCGCTCGTCCAGGAGCCGGCCGCGTACACGGAAGGATCGAAGCCGTAGTCGCGTGGCGGCACCTCCCGGGCACACGCCGTGTCCGACTCGGTGCGCGCCTCGGTCAGGGTGACATCGCTGCTCAGCCGGGTGAATCCGAGCACCTGCTCGTCGTGCGGGCCCGCGCAGGACACCAGGCGGGCGTCCCGCCGGGAGCGGACGTCCAGACAGTCCCGGCGCTGCATGGTCGCCGTGTCGGCGAACGCCGACCCGGGCTCGCGGTGCTCGCCCAGCGGACCGTACACCGGCCCGTGCGCGCCCAGCACGAGACAGGCGGTGCGCCGCCCGGCCCGCTCGAACCCCGCCTCCGTCGGCACGACGGCGAAGCTGCGGACGTCCGCGAGCCTGTCCCGGATGTCCTGCGTCCGCTCCTCGCACGCCGCGGGCCCCTCCGCACGCGCCTCGGCGGCCGAGGCGGCCGGGGCGAAGGCCATCACCTGCCCGTCGGGCGCCTTGTCCCGGCAACTGGGATCCAGGCTCAGCCGGGGCGTGCCCCGGAAGGGGACCGGCCCGGGCCAGCCGGCGAGCACGCAGTCACCCTCCTTCAGGGGAGCGCCCAGCCCGACGGCGTCGCCGTACGGCCGTGCCGTCCCGCCCGTGCCCGGCGACTGCGCCACGGCGTACCAGACGCCCGCCCCCGCGACCGCCAGCCCGAGAAGGCCGGCGAGGACCGCGTGCAGGACGCGGGGGCGGGGGGACGCGGGCAGGGAGCCGGACGGGGAGCCGGATGGGGAGCCGGACCCCGCCACGTCCGGTGCGTGCCCCGACGGCGGCGCCCCGCCCCAGTGCGGCTGTGAACCGACGTCGGTCCGGGTCCGCGCATACGCGTCGACCTCCGGCGTCACGATCCGCGACAGCGCCGCCTCCGCCCGCGCCGCCGACATCCGCCGTGCCGGATCCTTCTCCAGCAGCCCCCCGAGGACGGGCCCCAGGGCCCCGGCCCGCGCCGCCGGCCGGGGCTCCTCCGTGACCACCGCGGTGAGCTCGGCCAGAGGCGACTCCCGGTCGAAGGGACCCCGGCCCTCGACGCCGTAGTACAGCGTGCACCCCAGCGAGAACAGATCGGCGGCCGGCGTGGGAGCCCCGCCCGTGACCCGCTCCGGCGCCAGATAGCCGGACGTGCCCACCAGCACCGACGCCTGCGTGTACCGCGTCTCACCGGCGTCCGGCCGTACCGAGATGCCGTAGTCGGTGAGCAGCACCCGGCCGTACGGTGCCCCGGTGCGGTCCGGCGCCAGCAGGATGTTCGCCGGTTTCACGTCCCGGTGCAGGACGCCCCGCTCGTGCCCGGCGGTCAGCGCGTCGAGCACGGCGAGCCCGATACGGGCGCACTCCGCGGGCGCCGGCGGGCCGCTCCGGTCGACCAGATCACGAAGATCGACGGCACCCGCCACGTACTCCATGACGATCCACGGCAGCCCCTCGTGCTCCAGCACGTCGTGCACGGTCACCACGTGCGGATGGCCGCGCAGCCCGGCCGCGTGCCGGGCCTCGGCGCGGGCACGGGCCACCCGGGCCTCGCGCTCGTCGGCCTCGGCCGGGTCACGGAACACGATCTCCTTGAGCGCGACCTCGCAGGCGAGTCTGCGGTCGTGGGCGAGCCAGACATGGCCCATACCGCCGCTGCCGAGCCGGTTCAGCAGCAGATAACGGCCGGCGATGACCCGGCCCACTCCCGACGTCGGTGTTCCTGAAGGCATCCCGTGACTCCCGGGTTCTGCGGGGGCGCTGCGTGATTGCTAGGCGGTCGTGCTCCCGGTGGGCGCGGCCGTGGACGGCGGCGCGCCGGTCGCCGGTTCGGAGGTGGCGGGCGGGTTGGTTTCGGGCGGGCCGGTTTCGGGCGGGGGCGCGCTGCTCGTGACCGGGGCGCTCGTCGGGGGCGGGCTGGTGGTCCGGGGCGGTGAGCCGGTCGCGGGCGGGGGCGGGGGCGAGGACGGGGGTGGTGAGCCGGGTGCGGGGTCCTTGGTCGAGGGCGGTGGCGTGGAGCCGGCCGGAGGGCCGGAGGAGGGCGGCGTGGGGGTCGCCGGAGCCGAGGAGACCGGAGCCGAGGACGCCGGGCCGGAGGACGGCGGCCCGCTCGTCGGACCGGGACTGCCGGGCCTGGAACCGCCGGATCCGGAGGACGAGGGCCGGGACGTCCCCGAGCCCGGGGGAGTGGACGAGGGTCCGGTGGAGGTCTCCCCGGCCACGCTCAGCGTCACGTACGCCCCGAACCGCAGCTCGGTCCCGGCCGGTGGATCCGACGCCGTGACCCGGGCGTCGTCGGACGGCAGCCCGCCACCGTCGAGGGCGACCGCCAGCCCCCGGTCGGACAGCCGCCGACTCGCCTGAGCGAACGTCGTCCCGGTGACGTCGGGCACCGCGCGCCGCTCGCGCGTGTCGAACGTGGTGTCGTCCTGGCCCGTGGTGCCGACCGGACGGTTGATGCCCCGACCGGGTTCCTGGACGTCGACGAGAGCGAGCCGCACCACCTCCCGCGTCGCCGGACGCACGGCCACCACGGACGACTGCTCGAATCCCTTCCACTTCTCGTTGCGGTCGTCGAACTCGACCTTTGTGCGAGTCGTGTCCCCCTCGAAGGGGCGCAGCGGATTTCCGCACGAGCACTTCACGGCGGGAATACCCCGCTCGTCCACGAGAACCGCGATTCCCGCCTGGAGCAGCGCGTGGAAAGGTGCCGCCTTTCCCTTTTTGTAGTCGTGGTTCTTCACGAGGGTGTCGTGACGCAGAAGAACGGGAGTGAGGCGATCGAGATAATCCGGAATCTCGGCCGTGGTGAGGGAGAGCGCGGCCGCCCACGCCCGCGCCTTCCGCTCCTGCGCGGGATCGGTGAGGAACTCCTCGAGCCGTTCGACGTCACAGATCGCCGGCTGCTCGGACCCTCCGTACAGACCAGGAGTGTCGCCCTGCTGAAGGCCGCCGTGCGCCGTCCTCGCCCGGACCTGCGCGTCCCGCCCCAGCCTCTCGCCCTCGTCGAAGAAGGGCGCGAGCGACGGGACCCCCGCGGCCACCGCCTTCACCACGAACGACGGTACGTCCCGATCGCACCCGCCGATCACCAGAACGAGGACCAACAGGACGGCGATCCTCCGCATCACCGATTTCCCGGCCCTGCGCACGCACACACGAAGCGTCATCACCGCTCCCCCCGGCGGTTCCCCCGACGCGCTTCATGCTACTGAAAGGCGCAGCCTTCCGGTTTCCTCAGTTTCCGCGTGCGTTCAATGAGGCCAAATAGGCGTTGTACGCCTCGAGTTCCTTGTCGCCGTCCCGGTCGGCGGCCCGGTCCTTCCGCCTGGCCTGCCGCTGTTCCGAGCCGTACCACTGGAACAGCAGTGCGATCAGCACCAGTACGGACGGAATCTCGCTGAACGCCCAGGCGATACCGCCGGCCGCGTTCTGGTCGGAGAGCGCCTCGATGCCGAGCGAGGCGGGCGGGTTCTTGAACGTCTCGACCATCGGCTCCGACGCCATCATCAACGCGATACCGAAGAACGCGTGGAACGGCATCCCCGCGAACAGCTCCAGCATCCGCATCAGATACCCCGGCCGGTGCGGTCCCGGATCCACGCCGATGATCGGCCAGAAGAACACGACGCCCACCGCGAGGAAGTGCACCATCATCGCGATGTGCCCCGTCTTGGAGCCCATCAGGAAGTCGAACAGCGGCGTGAAGTACAGCGCGTACAGGCTGGCGATGAACAGCGGGATGGTGAACGCCGGATGCGTGATGATCCGCATGTAACGGCTGTGCAGCAGGGCCAGCAGCAGCTCCCGCGGCCCCTTGCGCCCCCGTCCGGCCGGCGGCAGCGCGCGCAGGGCCAGCGTGATCGGCGCGCCGAGCAGGACCAGGATCGGCGACAGCATGCTGATCACCATGTGCTGCACCATGTGCACGCTGAACATGACCATGCCGTAGTCGTTCAGCCCGGTGCACATGACGAGCATCACGGACAGCACACCGACGACGTACGAGACGGTCCGCCCCACGGGCCACGCGTCCCCCCGCCGCCGCAGCCGCAGGACCCCCCACGCGTACAGGGCGAGCCCCACCAGACAGGCGACGAGGAAGAACGGGTCCGCCGACCACTGAAGCCCCCGCCCCAGCGTGAACGGCGGCAGATCCATCATCGTGCCGTGCCCGCTGTGATCCATCCGCCGGCTCCTGTTTCGTGGGGGTTGTGCAAGTCTGTCCGCCCCAGAGTAGAACCACCCCCGGCCACCCTCGTGACCGGGGGTGGGACAGCCTCGGCACCCCTACGGCAAGACCCCTAGAGCACGCACTCGGCCTCGTCGTACCGCTCCTCGGGAACGGTCTTCAACGTCTCCACGGCCTCCGCCAAGGACACCATCACGATGTCGGTCCCCCGCAGCGCCGTCATCTTCCCGAAGTCGCCCCGGTGCACGGCCTCCACCGCATGCCACCCGAACCGGGTCGCCAGCACCCGGTCGTACGCGGTGGGCGTACCACCTCGCTGCACGTGCCCGAGAATGACCGGCCGCGCTTCCTTCCCCAGCCGTTCCTCCAGCTCGATCGACAGCTGACGCGCGATGCCGGCGAACCGCTCGTGCCCGTAGATGTCCTTGCCGCCCTCGTCGAACTCCATGGAACCGGGCCGCGGCTTGGCCCCCTCCGCCGCCACGACGATCGCGAAGCGCTTGCCCGCCGCGAACCGCTCACCGACCCGCTTGGTCAACTCGTCGATGTCGAAGGGCCGTTCCGGTACGACGATGGCGTGCGCGCCGGCCGCCATGCCGGAGTGCAGCGCGATCCAGCCGGTGTGCCGGCCCATGACCTCCACGACCAGGACACGCTGGTGGGATTCGGCGGTGGTCTTGAGGCGGTCCAGGGCCTCGGTCGCCACGGTCACCGCCGTGTCGAAGCCGAAGGTGACGTCGGTGACCGCGATGTCGTTGTCGATGGTCTTCGGCACACCCACCACGGGCAGGCCGCTGTCCGACATCAGGCGGGCGGCCTTGAGCGTGCCCTCGCCGCCGATCGGGATGATCGCGTCGAGGCCGAGTTCCGCGACATGGCCCTTGGCCCGCTCCACGCCGTCCCGCAGATGGGAGGGCTGGACCCGGGAGGAACCGAGGATCGTGCCGCCGCGGGCGAGGATGCCGCCCACCGCGTCGAGGTCGAGCTTGAGGTAGTCGCACTCCAGAAGGCCCTTCCAGCCGTCCCGGAAGCCGATGACCTCGTCGCCGTGGTCGGCCACGGCGCGGTGCACGACGGACCGGATGACGGCGTTCAGGCCGGGGCAGTCGCCGCCGGACGTGAGGACACCAATGCGCATAGCCCGAATAAACCTTCTCAATGTGGGCCGGGACCGGACCGCGCTGTCCGGCTCGAATCCCCGCCACCCTAGCGGCATCAGGGGGCGGGGCCGAAGCGTGCGTCCGCCTGCTGGACGGCCCCGCTCACCTGTGCGGACGGGGCGTCAGACGGGCTGCTCTCCTCGGGTCGGACCGCGGGTTACGCGGGCTGCTGGGCGGCCGCGATGCGCTCGTTGCGCAGTGCCTCGTACCAGCGGTCGTCGGTCGGCGGCAGCGCGTTCACGTCGAGCGCGAGCTTCAGCAGCAGGTCGGCGATGAGCGGGTTGCGCGCGAGCACCGGGCCGTGCATGTAGGTACCGAAGACGGTGTCGTTGTACGCCCCCTCCGTGCCGTCGCCCGTGCCGTTGCCGTTGCCGAAGCGGACCTGGGCGAAGGGGCGGGCGGTGGGGCCGAGGTGCGTGACGCCCTGGTGGTTCTCGAAGCCGGTCAGCGGGGGCAGGCCGAGGCGCGGGTCGATGTCGGCGAGCACGTCGCCGACGCACCGGGCTCCCTCACCGCGTACGGACACCACGTCGATCAGGCCGAGGCCCGGCTCGCGCTGCCCGAGGTCGTTGATGAACTCGTGGCCGAGGATCTGGTAGCCGGCGCAGACCGAGAACACGATCGCGCCGTTCTCGACGGCCCGGTGCAGACCGCCGTCCCGGCGCAGCCGCTCGGCCGCCAGGCGCTGCGGACGGTCCTCGCCCCCACCGATCAGGTAGATGTCGCCGGAGGTCGGGATCGGCTGGTCGCTGCGCACGTCGAGGCGGGCCACGTCGAGGCCCCGCTGGCGGGCCCGGCGCTCCACCACGAGGACGTTGCCCTGGTCGCCGTAGGTGCTGAGCAGGTCCGGGTAGATCCAGACGACCCGCAGACTGTTGTCGCTCATGAAGTCACTGTCCTTGTGAGTACGTCGTGCGTACGTCTGAGTCCGTCAGTTGCCGACGCGGCGGCGCAGGTCCTGGAACGCGGTGTAGTTGGCGATGACCTCGATCCGGCCCGGCGGGCACGTCTGCACGGCCTGGTCGAGGTTCTCGCAGACCTGGAACTGCTGGTCCGCGACCTCCAGGCGCACCGCGAGGTCGAGCTTGCGGTCGCCGATGACACAGATCGGGTGCCCGGTCAGCCGCGTGTAGTCGACGTCCCACAGCCAGGAGGTGTCGGTGCCGTCGGCGCTGCGCGCGTTCACGGAGAGGATCACCGGGGTCGGCGGCGGGTCGATGAGGGAGAACGTCTCGAGCCAGCCGGCCGGGTTCTTGGCGAGCAGCAGCCGCAGATCCCGGCCCTCGAACTGGACGACGTCATAGCGCCCCGCGACGGCCTGCACCTGGTACATGCGCTCCAGGGCGACCTGCGGCGGCACCCCGAAGACGGCGGCGACGGCGGCGGAGGAGGCGGCGTTGGCCTTGTTGGCCCGCCCGGGCAGCTGGAGGTGGATCGGCCAGGCGGAGCCGTGCGGGTCGAGGACGTGGTCCCCGGACAGCGCCCAGCTCGGCGTGGGACGGCGGAAGCCGCACTCGCCGCAGAACCAGTCGTCACCCGGCCGCTGCATCACACCACCGCACGACGGGCAGGACCAGGCGTCGTCCTTCCACATCTGCCCGGCGGCGACCCAGATCACATTGGGGGAGGAGGAGGCGGCCCACACGACGAGCGGGTCATCGGCGTTGGCGACGACCACGGCCTTCGAACCGGCGAGCCCCTCGCGCCAGTTCTCGGCGAGCATCCGGGTCTCGGCGGCGCGGTCGAGCTGGTCACGGGAGAGGTTGAGCAGCGCGATGCACTTCGGGTCGGTGTCCCGGGCGACCCCGGCGAGGTACTTCTCGTCGACCTCGATGACGCCGTACCGCGCGTCCGAGCTGCCCGCGAGCGCCGAGGTGATGCCGGCCGGCATGTTGGCGCCGAGCGCGTTGGACACGACCGGTCCGGCGGCCCGCAGGGCCTCCGCGATCAGCCGGGTGGTCGTGGTCTTGCCGTTGGTGGCCGACACCAGGACCACGTCCAGGTTCTGCGCGAGCCTGGCGAGGAGGTCGGGGTCGAGCTTGAGTGCCACCCGGCCACCGATCACCGAACCGCTGCCGCGCCCCGCGGCGCGCGATGCCGCCGCGACCGCCTTGCCCGCGGTCACGGCGAGCTTGGCCCGCGGCGTGAGCGGGTCCGAGTTCCCTGACATCAGTTCTCGATCCTCCTTGCGTACGCGCCGCGCCTCCGACTGCCGGCAACGTGGTGGTGGTCAGCCTATCGAGATCCATTCGCACTCCCGAATCGCCGTACCCTTGCGGCCATGCGAAACGCCTCCATTCCGGGCGCGCACGGGCGCGTCCGTCCCCTCACCCTGCTCGGCGACCCGGTGCTGCACGCACCCTGCGAGGAGGTCACCGACTTCGGCACCGAATTGGGGACGCTGGTGGAGGACCTGTTCGCGACGATGTACGCGGCGCAGGGAGTGGGCCTCGCGGCGAACCAGGTGGGGGAGTCGCTGCGGGTGTTCGTGTACGACTGCCCGGACGACGAGGACGTACGACACCTCGGGCATGTGGTGAACCCGCGGCTGGTGGAGGCGGACGGGGTGGTGATCCGCGGTCCGGAGGGCTGCCTGTCGCTGCCGCGGCTGGAGGCGGGCACGGAGCGCTACGACCACGCGGTGGTCGAGGGGTTCACGATGACGGGCGAGCCCGTGACGGTTCACGGCACGGGCTTCTTCGCCCGCTGCCTCCAGCACGAGTGCGATCATCTGGAGGGGCGGGTCTACGTCGATCACCTCACGGGGTGGCGCAGGCGACGCGTGCTGCGGCAGGCCGCGCGGGCGCCGTGGGGGCGCTGAGCGTCGCGTGGCCGCCGCTTCCTCGTGGCCGGTTCAGAACCCCGGGCCGCCCATCCTGTCCCCGGCCGCGGCGAGCCGACCCCACAGCAGGTCGGCCAGACTGCGCACCAACTCCGCTCGCGAACAGGGCCGTTCGCCGAGCCACCAGTCCCCGGCGGCATGCATCATCCCGACGATCCCGTGCCCCCACACCCGGGCCAGTTGCTGACTGTTGGGCCCCAGATCCAGCCGCTCCTCGATGACGGTGGCCAGCTCCTCGCCCATCCGGCGCAGGAGCGGCGCGCTGTGCTTGCCTACGTCGAACCCCTGGTCCCCCACCTGGCCGCCCTCGGCCGGATGCATCAGGAACCGGTACACCTGGGGCCGGGCCTCGATCGCCGCGAGGTAGGTGTCCAACGTGGCCTCGACCCGCTCACGCCGATCCGCGGGAGCGTCCAGCGCGGCGCGGAGTGAGTCCAGCAGGGCGTCGGTGTGTCTCTTGGCCAGGGCCGCGTAGAGTCCGCCCTTGTCGCCGAAGTGCCGGTACAGAATCGGCTTCGTGATACCCGCCTCGGCCGCGATCGCGTTCATCGAGGCCTGCGGGCCGTCGCGCAGCACCACCCTGTCCGCGGCCTCCAGCAGCTCGCGCCGACGGCGGTCGGCGGACCGCTGCTGATCGGTCCGCTGCGTGGTGTCCATGAGCTCTCCCCACCCGTGGTGAATCGATGACGCCTGCGCAAACTAGCACTCAGCCTGCCTCGACCATCGAACGGGCTGCCGACCGGTCATCGCGGGTTGACTTTACCTACTCGCTGGTAACAAACTAGGGTTACCGCTAGTAACAAGCATGCACGCAGTCATGCACGTACGCCGCTGGAGGGGACATGGCCGAGTTCACGATGGAGCTCAACGACGAACAGAAGGAGGTCCGGGACTGGCTGCACGGCTTCGCCGCCGATGTGATCCGCCCCGCGGCCGCCGAATGGGACGAGCGTGAGGAGACTCCCTGGCCGGTCATCCAGGAAGCCGCCAAGGTCGGCATCTACTCCCTCGACTTCTACGCCCAGCAGTACTTCGACCCCACCGGCCTCGGCATCCCCATGGCGATGGAGGAGCTGTTCTGGGGTGACGCGGGCATCGCCCTGTCGATCGTCGGCACCGGCCTCGCCGCCGTCGGCGTCCTCGCCAACGGCACCGAGGAGCAGATCGGCACCTGGGTGCCCCAGATGTACGGCGACGCCAACGATGTCAAGCTCGCCGCGTTCTGCTCCTCCGAGCCCGACGCCGGGTCCGACGTGGCCTCGATGCGGACGCGTGCCGTGTACGACGAGGCCAAGGACGAGTGGGTGATCAACGGCACGAAGACCTGGGCGACCAACGGCGGCATCGCCAACGTCCACGTGGTCGTCGCGGTCGTCGACCCGGAGCTCGGCTCCAAGGGCCACGCGTCCTTCATCATCCCGCCCAACACCCCGGGCCTGGCCCAGGGCCAGAAGTTCAAGAAGCACGGCATCCGCGCCTCGCACACCGCCGAGGTCATCCTGGACAACGTACGCGTACCGGGCTCCTGCCTGCTCGGCGGCAAGGAGAAGCTGGACGAGCGCCTCGCGCGGGCACGGGAGCGGGCCAAGGCCGGCGGCGAGCGCCTGAAGAACGCGGCGATGGCCACCTTCGAGGCGAGCCGCCCCGCGGTGGGAGCCATGGCCGTGGGTACGGCCAGGGCGGCGTACGAGGTCGCCCTCGACTACGCGATGACCCGTGAGCAGTTCGGGCGGCCGATCATCGACAACCAGGGGGTGGCCTTCCAGCTCGCCGAGATGCGCACGCAGATCGACGCGGCGCGGCTGCTGGTGTGGCGTGCCTCCTGGATGGCGATCAACGGCAGGCCGTTCACGGCGGCCGAGGGGTCGATGTCGAAGCTGTTCGCGAGCGAGACGGCGAAGAAGGTCACGGCCCAGGCGATCCAGATCCTGGGCGGCAACGGCTACACGCGGGAGTACCCGGTGGAGCGGATGCACCGGGATGCGGCGATCTACACGATCTTCGAGGGGACCAGTGAGATCCAGCGGCTGGTGATCGCGCGGACGTTGTCGGGTATGCCGATCCGGTAGCGCCCCGCGGCGCCTCACGGTGTCGCCCGCATCCGAGTCGATGGAGGACGTCGATGACGGCCAACCCCCTCGTACCCCTGATCGCTCGTGGCGAGGCGGACCGCACCACCCTCGCCTCGCTCGCCCTCGAACAGACCCGGGTGATCCCCGCCGACCGCCGCGCCTTCCTCCGTCTGGCCGAACGCGCGGTCCCCGGCGCCCCCGAGTCCGCCGCCTTCTTCACCCTGCTGGCCGAGGGCGAGGTGCTGGCGGGGGAGCGCCTGGGGGCGTTCGCGGCCGCGTGCGGGGTGACGGAGGCGCGGGCGGCCGCCTACGAACCGCTCTCGGGCTGCCAGGCTTACCCCTCGTACGTGGCCTGGCTGGCCCTGAACGCCTCACCACCGGAAGCGGCGCTCGCGCTGACGGCCAACTTCGCGGCCTTTGGCGGGTATTGCGCAACGATCGCCGGGGCGCTGCGCCGCCACTACGGCTTCACCGACGAGGCCTGCGCGTTCTTCGACTTCTTCGCGGAACCTTCCCCGGAGCTCGACCGGAGGGCGACGGCCGCGATCCGGGCGGGACGGGATGCCGGGCAGGTCGACGAGGCACGCGCGCGGGAGTACGGCCGCTTGCTCCAGTCCTACGAGGAGCTGTTCTGGTCGACGCTGCGGGGACCGACCTGCTAGCCCTACGGCGTACTCCCACTGCTGTGCGCGATGCACGCCACATCAATACGATCCGCAAGCTTCGCCAGCTCGATGGTCAACGCGGCCACCGTGTCCTCGTCGAGCCCCTCCCCGGCCTCGACAAGGTGCAGCCACCGACCACCCACCGTACGCAGCAGCTTGCTCACATCGGCCGCGGCCACCTGCAGGGTCCCGCGGTCGTCGACGATCAGCGGCAGAGTAACTTCGCGGTTCACACCCGGGATCGTAGCCGCGCGGCGCTCACGCACCGTGCCAAACCGTAGTGATGTTGCAGAACTCGCGGATTCCGTGCCCGGACAGCTCACGCCCGTACCCGGACCGCTTCACCCCGCCGAACGGGAACGCCGGATGGGAGGCCGTCATCCCGTTGACGTACACGCTCCCGGCCTCCAGGTCGCGTACGAACCGGTCGACCTCCGCCTCGTCCCGCGTCCACACGTTCGAACTCAACCCGAACGGCGAGTCGTTGGCGATCAGCACCGCCTCGTCGACGTCGGCCGCCCGGTACAGCGTGGCGACCGGCCCGAACGCCTCCTCCCGATGGATCCGCATCTCACGGGTGATGCCGGCGAGGACCGTGGGCGGGTAGTACCAGCCCGGCAGCTCGGGCCGGCGCAGCCGGTGGCCACCGCACAACACCGTCGCGCCGCCGCGCCGCGCGTCCTCCACCAGTTCCTCCAGGTCGTCGCGCCCCTTCTCGCTCGACAGCGGCCCGACCTCCGTCTCCTCCCGCATCGGGTCGCCGACCACCAGCGCCTTCATGCCCTCGACGAACCGCTCGGCGAAGGCGTCGTAGACGTCCGTGTGCACGATGAACCGCTTGGCGGCGATGCACGACTGCCCGGTGTTCTGCACGCGCGCGGTCACCGCGACCTGGGCGGCGCGGTCGAGGTCGGCCGACGGCATGACGACGTACGGGTCGCTGCCGCCCAGCTCCAGCACCGTCTTCTTGATCATCTCCCCGGAGGTGGCGGCGACCGCGCGGCCCGCGGGCTCGCTGCCGGTCAGGGTGGCCGCCTTCACGCGCTCGTCGCGCAGGATGTCGTCGACCTGCGCGGAGCCGACGAGCAGGGTCTGGAAGCAACCCTCCGGATAGCCGGCGCGGTGGAACAGGTCCTCCAGGTAGAGGGCGGTCTGGGGGACGTTCGAGGCGTGCTTCAGGAGGCCGACGTTGCCGGCCATCAGCGCCGGGGCCGCGAACCGGATCACCTGCCAGAGGGGGAAGTTCCACGGCATCACCGCGAGGACCGGTCCGAGTGGGCGGTAACGCACCCGAACGCGTGACGCGCCCGAGTCCTTCACGTCGGAGTCGGCCGGCTCCTCGTCGGCGAGCAGTTCCTCGGCCCGGTCGGCGTACCAGCGCATCGCCTTGGCGCACTTGGCGACCTCCGCGCGCGCCTGCTTGATGGGCTTGCCCATCTCGGTGGTCATCACCCGGGCGATGTCCTGCTGGTCCTCTTCCAGGAGATTCGCGGCCTGGATCAGCAGGCGAGCCCGGTCGACGAAGCCGGTCGTCCGGTAGGTGCGGAAGGTGGCCTCGGCGAGCTGGAGCCGGCGCTCGATCTCCTCCTCGCCCATGGCCTCGTACGTCTTGAGCGTCTCGCCGCTCGCCGGGTTCACCGTTGCGATGGGCATGACCGACCTCCTGGAAACGGGCTGATGCTTCGACCTTCGCGCGCGGCGGTGGGTACCGCAACGCGGGTACGGCTGCTCAGGCCGAGTGCTCAGCCAGCCGGTCGAGAAACGCGGCCTGGGCCGTGACGATGATCTGCCGCGCCCGGTCGACGGACAGCCACTCCACCCGGTCCAGCTCCGGGAACTCCTGGGTGCGGCCCGAGCGGGGCGGCCACTCCATGACGAACACGCCGGGGACGACCGTCGCCGGGTCGAGGTCGGCCTCGACCGCCCACACCGTGACGATCTTGCCGTTGCTCTGCCGGACCTCACCGAGGGGCATGGCCTCCCCGTCGGGCGGCGGCAGCCCCAGCTCCTCCTGGAACTCGCGGCGGGCCGCCTCCAGGGCGGGCTCGCCGGGTTCGTACTCCCCCTTGGGGACCGTCCACGCCCCGGCGTCACGCCTGGCGAAGAACGGGCCGCCCATATGGCCGAGCAGCACCTCCAGGCCGTCGGCGGTGCGGCGGTACAGCAGCAGGCCGGCGCTGCGCTTCGCGCGGGACGCGGTCACGGCTTCACCTCGGGGTGGGCGGCGAGCAGGGTCTCGACCGTGTCGGCCTCCTCCGGCCGTTTGTCCTCGCGGTAGCGCACCACGCGGGCGAAGCGGAGGGTGACGCCGGCCGGGTAGCGGGTGGACCGCTGAAGGCCGTCGTAGGCGATCTCGACGACGAGCTCCGGGTGCACGGTCACCCCCCACCCCTCGTCCTGCACGGCCAGCTCCTGGAGCCGTTCGGTCTGCCACGTCAGCATCGCGTCGGTCATGCCCTTGAAGGTCTTGCCGAGCATGGCGAAGCCGCCGTCCGCGGTGCGGGCACCCAGGTGGAGGTTGGAGAGCTTTCCGGTCCTGCGCCCGTGGCCCCATTCGGCGGCCAGCACCACCAGGTCGAGGGTGTGGACGGGCTTGACCTTCAGCCAGGAGGCGCCGCGCCGGCCCGCGCTGTAGGGGGCGTCGAGGGACTTCACGACGACGCCCTCGTGGCCGCGCTTCAGGGTCTCGGCGAGGAAGTCCTCGGCCTGCGGGAGGTCGTCGGGACCGGACACCAGCGCCCGGCGGACCCGCATCGGCTCGGGGACCAGGCGGGCCAGTTCCGCGTGCCGCTCCGCGAACGGGCGGTCGAGCAGGTCACGGTCGTCGACGGACAGGGCGTCGAAGAACACGGGCGAGACGGGGACCTCCCGGGCCGCCGTCGCCACGTCCACCCGCGAGCCGACGCGGCCGGCGGTCTCCTGGAAGGAGCGGGGGCGGCCCTCCTCGTCGAAGGCGATGACCTCGCCGTCGAGAACGAACCGCTCGCCTCGCAACTCCAGCGCGGTCGCCGTCAGTTCCGGCAGACGGTCGGTGATGTCGTCCAGGGTGCGGGTGTAGATCCGTACGGCGTCGCCGTCCCGGTGCACCTGGACGCGGATGCCGTCCAGCTTCTCCTCCACCGCGCAGGCGCCGAGCCTGTCGACCGCCTCGGCCACCGAGGAGGCGGAGTGCGCCAGCATCGGCAGGACCGGGCGGCCGACGGTGAGCCGGAAGCGGTCGAGGGCGGCGGGGCCGTCGGCGAGGAGGGCCTCGGCCACCGTCTGGAGCGACCCGGCGAGCATCACGGCCCGCCGTACGTCCGCCGGCGGTGCCCCGGTCGCCTGGGCCAGGCCCTCCACCGCCACCGCGTCCAGGGCGCCCTGCCGTACCTCGCCGGTGATCAGCCCGAACAGGAAGCGCTGCTCGTCCCGCGTGGCCGCGCCCATCAACTCGCCCACGAGACGGGCCCGTTCGGCCTGCGAGCCGGCGCCGGACACCTTGCCGAGCTCGGTCAGCCGGGCGTCCACCTCGCGCACCGTGAGGGTCGGCTCGGCGGCGGGGGCCACCGGGCGGCTCAGCACCTTCCAGCCGACGCCGAGCCGCCCCTGGGGCAGCCGTCCCGCCAGATACGGGGTGACGATCGGTACGTCCTCCGCCTCGGCGTCCCGGAACAGCTCCGCGAGCAGAGCGATCTTCCGGGAGCGCGCCGAGGTCGCGGCGACCTCCTGGGACACCTGGGCCAGCCGGGTCAGCAGCATGCAGCCATGGTGCAACGGAGGCGGGCGCTCTACACCCCCACGGCCGCGTCGAGGTCGGTCATCAGCAGTTCCCCGTTGACGGTGGCCCCCGCCCGGTAACCGCCCGCCGCCGCGTTCGCGACCTGCTCGGCGAAGCCCATCGCGTTGCCGACCGCCCAGACGCCCGGCACCGAGGTGAGCCCGGTCGGGTCGACCACCGGGTAGGAGCCGACGGGGGTCTCGCGCAGCTCTGCGCCGAGCTTCTCCAGCAGCCCGGTCCGCGGCACCGCCCGGGGCGCGACGAACAGCACCTCGCGCGCATGCGTCGTCCCGTCCGCGAGCCGCACTCCGGTGATCCGGTCGTCCTCGGTCACGAGCCGCGCCACCTCGCCGGGAACCACCTTCACCCCGGCCGCGGCGAGCCTGCGCAGGTCGTCGTCCGAGAGGTCGGACTCGGCGACCCGGTGCAGGAAGAAGGTCACGTCCTTCGACCACTGCGACACCATGAGCGCCTGGTGCACGCTCGTCGGGCCGGTCGCCAGCACGCCGAAGGCCCGGTCGCGGACCTCCCAGCCGTGGCAGTACGGGCAGTGCAGCACATCCCGGCCGAAGCGCTCGGCGACGCCGGGGACGTCCGGCAGCTCGTCCTTGAGGCCGGTGGCGACGACGAGCCGGCGGGCGTGCACGGTCCGGCCGCTCTCCAGGACGACGGCGAAATCCGCACCGCGTGTGACGTCCACCGCGCGGTCGCGGATGAGCTCGACGCCGTACCGCGCGATCTCCTCGCGCCCGACGGCCAGGAAGTCGGCGGGCGGCATGCCGTCCCGGGAGAGGTAGCCCTGCATGTGGGCGGCGGGCGCGTTGCGGGGTTCCCCGACGTCGACGACCAGGGTGCGGCGCCGGGCGCGGCCCAGGACGAGGGCGGCGGACAGGCCGGCCGCGCCGCCGCCGATCACGATCACTTCGTATGTCTCGGTCATACCGCCACGGTCACTCCGAGGGTGCGGGATTGACAAACGTCTTTGCTGATTCTGCAATACGTCCATGACTACCGATGACGTTCTCGCGGAGGTCGGACCGAGGCTGCGGCGGATCCGGAAGGACCGGGAGGTGACGCTCGCGGCGCTGTCCGAGGCGACCGGGATCTCGGTCAGCACCCTGTCCCGGCTGGAGTCCGGTCTGCGCAAGCCCAGCCTGGAGCTGCTGCTGCCGATCGCGCAGGCCCACCAGGTGCCGCTGGACGAGCTGGTCGGGACGCCCCCGGTGGGGGACCCGCGGGTGCGGACCAAGCCCCTCGTGCGACACGGCCGTACCTACTGGCCGCTCACCCGGCAGCCCGGCGGCCTCCAGGCATTCAAGGTGCTGGTGCCGCAGCGCAAGGAGGAGCCCGAGCCGCGCACCCATGAGGGCTACGAGTGGTTGTACGTGCTGTCCGGGCGGCTGCGGATCGTCCTGGGCGAGCACGACGTGGTGCTCACGGCAGGAGAGGCGGCGGAGTTCGACACGCGGGTGCCGCACTGGTTCGGGTCGACGGGGGAGGGGCCGGCGGAGTTCCTGAGTCTGTTCGGTCCGCAGGGGGAGCGGATGCACGTACGGGCGAAGCCCCGGCAGTCGTGATGCCCACTACTGTCCCGCGCCACCTGTTCCGCGGCTACCTGTTCCCTGATCGGCAAGCGACCGCTTAGTATGCGAACGACCCCGGTCAGACGAAGCAGTCCCCCGTGGAGGCCCCGCATGCAGGCATGGCAAGTGCACGAGAACGGCGAGCCGAGCGAGGTGATGCGCCTTCAGGACGTCGAGACGCCCACGCCCGGCGACGGCCAGGTCCTGCTGAAGGTGCGTGCCGCGAACATCAACTTCCCGGACGCGCTGCTGTGCCGGGGGCAGTACCAGGTCAGGCCGCCGCTGCCGTTCACGCCGGGCGTGGAGATCTGCGGCGAGACGGCGGACGGGCGCCGCGTCCTCGCCAACCCCGCGCTGCCCTACGGCGGTTTCGCCGAGTACGTCCTCGCGGACGCCGCCGCCGTCCTGCCCGCGCCCGACCCGCTGGACGACGCCGAGGCCGCCGCCCTGCACATCGGCTACCAGACCGGCTGGTTCGGCCTGCACCGGAGGGCCGGGCTCGAAGCCGGCGAGACGCTGCTCGTCCACGCTGCCGCAGGAGGGGTCGGCAGCGCGGCCGTACAGCTCGGGAAGGCCGCCGGCGCCACCGTCATCGGCGTCGTCGGCGGCGCGGACAAGGCCGCCGTCGCCCGGGAGCTGGGCTGTGACGTCGTGATCGACCGGCGCGGCGAGGACGTCGTCGCGGCCGTGAAGGAGGCCACCGGCGGCCGGGGCGCCGACGTCGTCTACGACCCGGTCGGCGGCGCGGCCTACGCCCAGTCCGCCAAGGTCGTCGCCTTCGAGGGCCGGATCGTGGTCGTCGGCTTCGCGAGCGGCTCGATCCCCAGCCCGGCCCTCAACCACGCCCTGGTGAAGAACTACTCGATCCTGGGCCTGCACTGGGGCCTGTACAACACCAAGAACCCGAAGCTGATCCAGCACTGCCACGAGCAGCTCACCGAACTGGCCGCCCGGGGCGCGATCAAGCCGCTGGTGAGCGAGCGCGTGCCGCTGGCCGGGGCGGCGGCCGCCGTACAGCGGGTCGCCGACGGCGTCACCACGGGCCGCGTCGCCGTGATCCCGGGACTCACCGAAGGAGGAGCGGCATGATCGACGCCGCAGAACTGCGCCGCCGTACGGCACAGTTGCTGGCCGCGCACCCGCCGGCCACGACCGACCGACTGCACTTCCTCCGGGCCCGCTTCGACGCGGGTCTCGCGTGGGTGCACTACCCCGAGGGCCTCGGTGGCCTGGGGGGACCGCGCTCCCTGCAGGTCGTCGTGGACACCGAGCTGGAGGCCGCGGGCGCCCCCGACAACGACCCCCGGCGCATCGGCATCGGCCTCGGCATGGCCGCGCCGACGATCCTCAAGTACGGCACCGACGAGCAGAAGCAGCGGTTTCTGCGGCCGCTGTGGACCGGTGAGGAGGTCTGGTGCCAGCTGTTCAGCGAGCCCGGCGCCGGATCCGACCTCGCGGCGCTCGGTACGCGCGCGGTCAGGGAGGGCGACGACTGGGTCGTCAACGGGCAGAAGGTCTGGACGTCCAGCGCCCACCTCGCCCGCTGGGCCATCCTCATCGCCCGCACCGACCCGGACGTGCCCAAGCACGCGGGCATCACCTACTTCCTCTGCGACATGACCGACCCCGGCATCGAGGTCCGGCCGCTGCGCCAGATCACCGGCGAGGCCGAGTTCAACGAGGTGTTCCTGACCGACGTCCGCATCCCGGACTCGCGTCGCCTCGGCGAGGTCGGTGACGGCTGGCGCGTCGCGCAGACCACGCTGAACAACGAACGCGTCGCCATCGGCGGCATGCGGCTGCCCCGCGAGGGCGGCATGATCGGCCCGGTCGCGAAGACCTGGCGCGAGCGCCCCGACCTGCGCACCCACGACCTCCACCAGCGGCTCCTCAAGCTCTGGGTCGACTCCGAGGTCTCCCGGCTCACCGCCGAACGCCTCCGCCAGCAGCTCGTCGCCGGCCAGCCCGGCCCCGAGGGCGCCGGCATGAAGCTCGCCTTCGCCCGTCTCAACCAGGAGATCAGCGGCCTGGAGGTCGAACTCCGCGGCGAGGAGGGCCTGTTGTACGACGACTGGACCATGCGCCGACCGGAGCTGGTGGACTTCGTCGGCCGCGACGCCGGCTACCGCTACCTGCGCTCCAAGGGCAACAGCATCGAGGGCGGGACCAGCGAGGTCCTGCTGAACATCGTCGCCGAGCGCGTCCTGGGCCTGCCGTCCGAGCCGCGCACCGACAAGGACGTCGCGTGGAAGGACCTCGCCCGATGAGCACCCAGAGCACACAGCCCGACCTGCTCTACTCGGAGGAGGAAGAGGCGCTCCGCGCCGCAGTACGGGACCTGCTCACCGACCACTGCGACGCGCCCGGCGTCATCGCGCGCACCGAGTCGGACACCCCGCACGACCCGGCGGCCTGGAAGGCGCTCGCCGACGGGATGGGCCTGGCCGGGCTGCTCGTCCCGGAGGAGAAGGGCGGCCAGGGCGCCACGCACCGCGAAGCCGCCGTGGTCCTGGAGGAGTTGGGGCGCGCGGTCGCTCCGGTCCCGTATCTGACCAGCGCGGTCGTCGCCACCGAGGCCCTGCTGGCCTGCGCGGCCGAAGGCGGCCTGCTGGCCGAGCTGGCGTCCGGGCGGCGGATCGGCGCCCTCGCCGTCGCGCTGAACGTCGCTCCAGGCAGCGCCTACAACGTCGTACGACACGAAGACGGGGCCCTGCACGGCGAGTTGACCGGCATCGCGGACGCGGCCGTCGCCGACACGCTGCTCGTGCCCGCGGACGACGGCGGGCTGTACGCGGTGGACGCGGACGCCGTGACCGTCACCCCGCAGGTGTCCCTGGACCGGACCCGGCCCGTGGCGACGGTCACCCTGGACGGTGCGCCCGGCCGGCTGCTGGGCGACGCCGAACCCGCCGTACGACGCGCGCTGCGCGCCGGCGCCGGGCTGCTCGCCTCCGAGCAACTCGGGCTCGCCGACTGGACGTTGAACGAGACGGTCCGCTATCTGAAGGACCGCAAGCAGTTCAACCGTCCTGTCGGCGGCTTCCAGGCCCTCAAGCACCGGCTCGCCCAGCTCTGGCTGGAGGTCGTCAACCTGCGCGCGGCAGCCCGGGGCGCCGCCGACGCGCTGGCGACCGGCGTGGACGCGGACGTGGCGGTCGCCGTCGCCCAGGCGTACGCGGCGCCCGTCGCCGTGCACGCCGCCGAGGAGGCGCTGCAACTGCACGGCGGTATCGGGATGACCTGGGAGCACCCGGTCCACCTGTACCTGAAGCGGGCCAAGGCCGACTCGATCGCCTACGGCACCGCCGGCGCCCACCGTGCGGCACTGGCCGAACTCGTCGACCTCCAGGCTCCCTGACGTACACCTGAGCGAACCACGCGGAAAGCCCGCCCGACCTGGGGCGGGCTTTTTCGTGTGCCTGGCCCGGGCGAAGTGAACATGGGGCGGCGGTTCAGCCAACTCCCCGCTCGGCTCTGCTGTTCGCGGCCCTCGGAATCGCATACTCGCAGCGGTCCCGTCCGGCCCCATCAGGGAGGCAGAGCATGGCCGTCACCACCCGTCGCAGAGCCCTCACCACCCTCGGCGCCGCCCTCGCGGGCACGGTCGCCCTGCCCGCCACCAGCGCGTTCGCGAGTGAACAGCAGCACCGCCCACGCCCGTTGTGGCGGGCGCACGCCCACAACGACTACGAGCACCCGCGCCCCCTCCTGGACGCCCTCGACCACCGCTTCGGCAGCTTCGAGGCCGACATCTTCCTGGTCGGCGACCAGCTCCTCGTCGCCCACGACCCGGAGGACCTCGACCCCGCCCGCACCCTTGAATCGCTCTACCTGGACCCGCTCGCCGCCCGCGTCAGGGCCAACCACGGCTCCGTCCACCGGGGCCACCGCAAGCCGGTCCAGCTGCTCATCGACATCAAGACCGAGGGCTCGTCGACGTATCTCGAACTGGACAAGCACCTGAGGCGCTACAAGCACCTGTTCACGACGTACACCCACGGCCGGGTGTTCCCGGGGCCGGTCACCGCCGTGGTCTCCGGCGACCGCGCCGCCCGGGCGCCGATGGCGGCCCAGAAGGTGCGGCGGGCCTTCTACGACGGCCGCCTCGCCGACCTCGGCAGCTCCGCGCCCGCCTCCTTCATCCCGCTGGTCTCCGACAACTGGACGCTCACCTTCACCTGGCTGGGCGTGGGCGCCTTCCCGGACGCCGAGCGGCGGAAGCTGCACGGCATCGTCCAGGCGGCCCACTCCCGGGGGCAGAAGGTGCGCTTCTGGGCCACCCCGGACACCGCGGGCCCCGCCCGGGACGCGCTGTGGCGCGAACTGCTCGCCGCGGACGTCGACTTCGTCAACACCGACGACCTCGCCGGTCTGGAGGCATTCCTCGACGCGCACCGGACCGTCTGAAACACGCCGCGCGCGGAACACCACACGTTCGGAGGACAGGTCAGCCGCCCGGATGAACCCTCCGCTACGCCACACTTGCGGCGCAACGCCGTGTATCAGGACAAGGCGGCGTGGCGGAGGGAGGTTGACGATGGCCATTTCCATCTCTGTGGTGTTGCTGCTGTTCATCCTGGCGGTGATCTTCGTACGCAACGGCGGCCTGAAGATCACGCACGCGCTGGTGTGTCTGCTGCTGGGCTTCTACCTGGCCGGCACGAGCATGGCGCCCACCATCAGCAGTGGACTGACCGCCACGGCGGACATCGTCAGCAGCCTGAGACCGTGACCATCACGGAGCCGAGAAGACCCCGATGCCGTTCGGGACGGGGCGTTCCACCCCGTCGGACGGGTGGTTCCGTACGGAGACCGTGTCCGCTCCCGGCTCCCGGGCGACCAGCGTCGAGGAGCCTCCGCCGTCCAGACTGAAGGCGTCCACCGAGCCCAACTCCCTCATCACGGCCGCCACTTCCGCGATCGTCAGACCGGTGCGGTAGGCGCGGGCGCCGTCCAGCGCGAGCAGCACCAGCCGCCGACCGCCGTCCGCGATGCCCACGGCCGTGCGCACGGCCGAGGTCCTGTCGTCCAGGCCGGGCAGCGGCCGGCCGTCGTCGAGCACGGGGTAGCCGCCGAGGGCGAAGCGGTACGGGATCCGCGACGCCGACGCCACCAGCCGGTGCCGTACCTCCACCGGCTCGCCCGCGGCCAACTTCCGCAGCTGCTGCGCACCCGCCTCCCGGCCCACCAGGACGGTGGTGCCCGGCGCGATCGGCCCGCTGCCGGGGGTGCCGGAGGCCGACACGACCCGGCCGTGGCGGACCGTCACCTCGTGGGTGTCGGTGCTGCACGGAGCCGACCGGTCCGTGTCCGTGCCGCAGGTGGCGCGCACCCGGGAGGCGCTGCCCCACGTGGCGGTGAACGCCCCGATGGATCCCACCGGCAGCGCGTACTGGTTGAGTCCGCGCAGCGGCAGCCGGCCCTCGGGTGTGCGGATCGAGCCGACGAGACTCAGGCCGTCCAGCCGGGCCCGGCGATCGACGCCCACCCCGAACACGTCCCGGGTGCTCGTGCCGGGCGGCAGGGCGGGTCCGAAACGCTGGCCGTCGGGCACCGCCGCCTTCAGCGCGAGGCCGCGCGCGATCGCCGGTCCCACGCTCGCGCCGGTCGCCTGGACGCCCGGGTGCTGGGCCTCGCTGATGTTGAAGAAATCACCGTTCACGCCCGCCACGGCACCCTGTGCGGTGGCCTGCCGGGAGATGGTGGCGCGGGCCGCGACCGCCCCCGGGTGCAGCAGATCGAGACGTACGCGCGGATGGCGCAGATCGACGGTGAGCACATGGGCGTGGGCCGGGCCCTTGGCCGCCGCGATGTCGAACTCCTCGTACCCGACACCCGGCGCGATCTCGGTGCCCCGCTGAGCGGCGCCGGCCGGTGCCGCCCCCGTCACGGTCGCACCGGCCAGCGCGCTGAGTGCCGTGAGCAGCGTGAGCGCCGCTCTGCCCACCCCGAACCTTTTCTGACGGTATGTCATGACCCCCCCTGATGTCTCGTCAAATGTCCCAGGACTCAGGGGGAGTGCACCAGACGGCGATGACCTGCCGGGATGCTAGGCGCCGACGACCCGCGAACGGGTGAGGAAACGTACCCCCGCGGGCGCCTCCAGAGAGAAGCCGCTGCCCCGGCCCTCGACGACGTCGACGATCAGCCGGGTGTGGCGCCACACCGCGTACTGACTGCGCGACATCCAGAACGTGACCGGCTCCGGCACCCCCTCGACGGCCAGCTCCGCGAGCAGCACGTCCGCGTCACCCGTGCGGAACTCGCCCTCCGGGTAGCACATCGGCGCGCTGCCGTCGCAGCAGCCGCCGGACTGGTGGAACATCAGCGGGCCGTGCGTCGCGCGCAGACGGCGCAGCAGGTCGGCGGCGGCCGGAGTGAGCTCGACGCGCGGGATCTCCTCATACATGGCGGCAAGGGCAGCACAGGCGACGTTGCGAGAGGGTTGCACCCGTCCCCCTGACTAACCTGCTGAGGTGACCATCGAGTTGACGCTGCTGACGTCCGTCGCCCACCAGGGCAAGGAGATCACCGCGCCCCGCCTGCGTGCCCTGCTCGCCTTGCTGGCCGCGGAGCCGCGGACCGGATGCGGCACCGGCCGGCTCGTGGCCGGGCTGTGGCCGCACGAGCAGCCGGAGAACCCGACCAAGGCCCTGCGGATCCTGGTCTCGCGGGCCCGCTCACTGCTGGGCGCCGAGGTCATCGCGAGCACGCCCACCGGCTACCGCATCGCCCTGCGCGAGGACCAGGTGGATGCCTGGGCCGTCCAGCTGCACGCCGCCGCGAGCGCGGAGAAGGCGCGGGCCGGGGACCATCACGGCGCGGTGGCCGAGGCCGAGGAGGGGCTCGCGCTGTGGGACGGCGGCCCGCCGGAAGAGGGGCCCCTCGACGACCCGGTGGCGGCGCTGCGTCTCGAACTCGCCGCCACGTACCGGGCGCTGTCGCGGGCACGGGCGCTCTCGCTGGCGCGTTCCGGTCGGCGTACGGAGGCGGTGGCGCCGCTCGGCGAGCTGGTCGCCGCGTCTCCCCTCGACGAGGAACAGCTGCTGGAGCTGATGCGCTGTCAGGCGGCCGGCGCGGGCGCGGCCGTCGCGCTGTCGACGTACGACACCTACCGGCGCCGCCTGCGCGACGAGCTCGGCACCGATCCGGGGCCGGCCCTGCAGGAGCTGCACCAGGAACTGCTGCGCGGCCAGGCACCCGTGGTGCGGCGCGGGGTGCCGCACGAGCCGAACCCGCTGCTCGGGCGGGAGGCCGACATCGCCGCCGTGACCGGGCTGATCCACCGTTCGCGGGTCACCTCGATCGTCGGGCCGGGCGGCCTCGGCAAGACGCGTCTCGCGAGTGCCGTCGCCCGCGACACCGAGCACCGGGTCGTGTTCCTGGTGCCGCTCGCCGGGGTCGGCCGGGATGCCGACGTCGCCGCGGAGGTCGCCTCGGCCCTGGGCGTCGGCGAGAGCCCGCGCGCCCCGTCCCCCGGCTCCGGGCCGCCCGCCGACGTGCTCGCCGGCATCGTCGGCGCCCTCGGCCCCGGCCCCGCGCTGCTCGTGCTCGACAACTGCGAGCAGGTCGTCTCCGGCGTCGCCGACCTCGTGCGGGCCCTGGTGTCGACGACCCGGAACGTCAGCGTCCTCACCACCGGCCGCGCCCCGCTCGGACTGTCCTCCGAGGCCGTCCACCCGCTGCCCGAGCTGGACCTCGCCACCACCGTCGAGCTTTTCCGGCAACGCGCCCGGGCCGCCCGCCCCGACGCCGAACTGCCCGCCGACGCCGTGGCCGACCTGTGCCGTCGCCTCGACGGGCTGCCGCTCGCCACCGAACTAGCCGCCGCCCGCGTACGGGTGATGTCGGTCGCCGAGATCGGCCGCCGCCTGAAGGACCGGTTCGCGCTGCTGCGCGGCGGCCCCCGGGACGCGCCGCGGCGCCACCACACCCTGCACGCCGTCGTCGACTGGAGCTGGAACCTCCTCGAACCGGCGGGACGGACGGCGCTGCGCGCCCTGTCCGTCTTCCCCGGCGGCTTCACGGCGGCGGCCGCCGAGCACCTGCTGGAGCCGTTCCCCGACGGGGACGACGTGCTCCGCGTCCTCGAAGACCTCGTCGACCAGTCCCTGCTGAAGGTCACCGACACCGCGGCGGGCGCGCGCTTCCGGATGCTGGAGACGGTGCGCGAGTTCGCCGCCGCCCACCGTGAACGAGCCGGGGAGGAGGACACCGTCACCGACCGGTTCCGGGGCTGGGCGCGGGACTTCGGCGTCACCCACCACGACGCGCCGTTCGGCCCCGACCCGGTCGCCTCCTGGCGGCTGATCCGCGCCGAACAGGAGAACCTGGTGCACGCGCTGCGGCTCGCGCTCGCCCGCGACGACACCGAGACCGTGACTGCCGTGGCCGCCGTGCTGAGCGGTCTGTGGACCACCGAGGCCAACTACCCCCGGCTGATGACCCTGGCCGCGGACACCGTCCCCCTGCTGTCCCACCACCGGCCCGACCGCGACCACGTCGAGCCGACGCGCACCGCGGCGGCCCTGCTCACCGCCCACCTCCTCCTCGGCCTCGGCCCCGGCGCCGCACGCACCCTCCTCACCCTGCGCAGGCTGCCACCCGCCGAACCCGACACCCTGGTACGGGCCATGGCGGCCGTCCTGCGGGAGCTGCCGGAACTGCTCGCCGACGACAAGGCCCTGCACGCCCTGTGCGATCGTGACGAGCCGCTGCTCGCGGGCGTCGCCCACTGCGTGGCCGGCTACGTCCGGGAGAGCGAGCACGACCCCGACGGGGCCCTGGACGCCGCCCGCCGGATGGTCGCCTCCCTCGGTGAGCCGGAGATCCCGCTGCTGAGGTTCTGGCCCGCCTCACGCGTCGCCGAGCTCTGCCTGCGGACCGAGCGCGGTGCGGAGGCGATCGGCCACCTGCGGGGCGCGCTCGCCGCGCTGGAGGGGTACGGAGAACCGGGCGACGCGATCGGGCTGCGCTGGGGGCTGATGCTCGCCCACCTCCAGACCGGGGACCTGGACGAGGCCGAGCGCTGGCTCGAACAGGCGCTGCGGAACCAGCCGGAGAGCACCGCGCCCGACGTGTTCGCCCCCGACCTGGGCGCCCGCGCCGAGATGGCCCTCGCCCGCGGCGACGTCGACACCGGGCTCGGCCTGTGGCGCGGGGCGATACGGCGCCTCGATCGGGGCGCGAGCCCGGTCCCCGGTGAGCAACTCGCCCTGGAGCCCTGGATACTGGAGCTACAGGCGGTAGCCGTCACCGCGCACGCCCGGCACGGCCGTACCGACCTCGTCGCGGACCTGGCCGCCGCGTTGCCCGACCGGCTGACCGCACTGCTGACCGCTCCGAAGGACACCCCGACGCACCGGGCCGTGGACCACCCGGTGTGCGGGGCGCTGCTCCTCGCGCTCGGCACCGTCGACCTGGCGGGCGGCGACGCGGCGCGCGGCGTACGGCTGCTGGCGTTGTCCGAACGGTTCCGCGCCCTGCGCAACTTCCAGCCGACGATGTCCTCGGCCCGCGCCCGCGAGGACGCCCGGCACGCCGACAAGGCGGCGTACGAGGACGCGGTGTCCGGGTACGCCGCCCTGGGCGCGGAGGCGTTGTGCGAGGCCGCGCTCACCGTGCTGCGGGGGCGCTGACCGGCCGGCCCGTCACAGCCGCACCGGCAGCCGCAGCAGGTGGAATCCGTCGCCGGGCCAGTGCCCGAACTCCACGTCGGCGCGGTCCACGGCCAGCTCGGGGGCGGTGGGCCGGCGGATCAGCAGCTCGTCGAGGACGACGCCCGTCACCAGCCGGCCCAGGGCCGCGCCGATGCAGTAGTGCGGTCCGTGCCCGAAGGCGAGATGGCCGTCGCCGCGCCCGAACTCCCGTGTGACGTCGAGGGACTCGGGGCTGTCGAACTCGGCCGGGTCGTGGTTCGCGCCGAACAGCGCGACCGTCACCGCCTCGCCCTTCCTCAGCTCCGTCCCGGCGAACTCGAAGTCCTCGGTGGCGTACAGGGTGGCGCCGACGCGCACCAGCGTCACGTACCGCAGGAGTTCGGCGACCGCGCGCGGCAGCAGCTCCGGCTCGGCGCGCAGCCGGGACAGCTCGCCGGGGTGGTCCAGCAGGGCGAGCACACCGTGCGCGAGGAACAGGGCGGGCGGGGTGATACCGGTGTGGATCAGCAGGAAGAACACGGTGACGATCTCGTCGTCGCTCATGCCGCCGTCCGCTAGCAGCGCCGACACCAGGTCGTCGGCGGGCTCGGCGCGGCGCCGTGCGACCAGGTCCTTGGTGTACTCGACGAGGCCCGCGAGCCCCTCGGCGAGGCGGCTGCCGTCGCCGTACGCGAAGTCCCGGATCCAGCCGCACACCCGGTCCTGGTCGGCCGTGTCGACGCCGACCAGCTCGCAGATGACCGCGGTGGCGAGCGGATAGGCGAACTCGCCCAGCAGATCGGCCTGTTCCCGCTCGGCGAGGGCGGCCAGCAGCTCCCGCGCTGTCTTCTCGACGAACGGCCGCTGCGCGGCCACACGGCGTGCGGTGAACGCCCGGGTGAGCGGGTGCCGGCGCCGCGTGTGCTCGTCCCCGTCGAACAGGGCCAGATGCCCCGAGAAGTACTGGGCGTACTCCTCGGGGAACCCCTCGGCGCCCTGGGCCAGCAGCTCGGCCTGCGGATCGGGCATCCCGGATCCGCCGGGGACGGTGGAGCGGTCCCGGACCAGGCGGGGTTCGGTGAGCGCGGCCTTCACATCGTCGTAGCGGGTGACCAGCCGTACCGGGGTGGTCAGACCGGGCAGGACGGCGTGACCGAGACCGGGCCGTGAGCGCAGGTCGGCGTAGCCGCGGACGGGGTCTTCGAGCAGTTCGGGGGTCAGGTGCAGGGCGGTCGTGGCCGGTGTCCGGCTGGTGTGCTGCCGTGGTGAGTTCATGCCGCAGAGCCTGCGCGGGGCCGGCTTCGGTTCGGTTTCAGCACGGTTTCAGCGGCACCAGCCGGATGTTCCTCGCCGGAAGGTGATCAGACGCCCGGATCGGCCGCGGCGCAGCGGCTTCCGTCGGCCGGGACCCTCAGCTCCACCAGGTAGTCGTCCACCGCGTCGCGGGTGCAGTCACTGCGTCGGTAGACGCTGTGTCCCGCCCCTTCGTACGTCAGCAGGACGGTCGTGCCACGGGTCTGCCGGTGCACGTTGGTCGCCCACGCGTGGGGGTTGGCCGGGTCGTGGCGGGAGTGCAGCATGAGGATCTTGGGTGCCTCGGTGATGCGCAGGCGGTGCTGCGGGTTGTTCACCTCGTCCGGCCAGCCGACGCACCCGGCCATCGCGGCGTGCACACGCGGTGAGCCCCGCATGTGCGGCGCCGCCCGCAGCTCGGCCTCGGTCAGGCGGGCGAACTCCCGGTGGTCCTTCGCCCGGAAGCGCCAGTCCTGGCAGAACACCGCGTAGAACGGTTCCGCCTTCGTCCGCCCGCCGGTGTCCGGGGCCGCGGGCGGCTTCGACGCGGCCGGCGGTGGCCCGGTCCGCGGGGGGCTCTGCCGCCGCTGTGCGTCGAGTCCGGCCACGTACGCGGCCGCTTCTCTCCAGTACGGGCCGTAGAACTTCCTGAAGACGGCCTTGGCGATCTCGTTCGCGGTGAGGGCCCGGTCGGGCTGGTCCGGGTCCCGGATCTCGCCCCGGTCGGCGCGGGCGAGAAGACCGTCCCAGACGGCCGTGACATTCCGGCCGTGCAGGGCGCACGACGGCGAGCGCTCGCACCACCGCACGAACTCGTGGAAGGAGTCCTCGGCGGTGGCCGCGGAGGAGACCAGGAAGTCCCGGGCGTTCAGGCTGTGGTCGATGTTCGCGGTCAGGGCCATGGCGCGGATCCGGTCGCCGTACAGTTCCGCGTACTGCTCGCCGATCAGCGTGCCGTAGGAGTGGCCGAAGTAGTTGATCCTCCGTTCGCCCAGTGACCTGCGCAGGGCCTCCATGTCCCGGACGACGCCGAGCGTGTCGGCGTGATCGAAGATCGGGCCGCTGTGCCGCCGGCAGTCCTCGCGCAGCTCACGGTTGTAGGCGGCCACCGGTCGAACTCCGTCTCGTTCCGCGGGTAGGCGGAGGGCGCCCGGCCGAGCAGGTCCGAGGAGCACATCACCGGTTGGCTGGCTCCGACACCGCGTGGATCGAAGCCGACGATGTCGAACCTCGCCTGGATGTCGGCGCTGAACTGGGCCGGGGCGTCGTCGAGGGCGAAGCCCACGCCCGAGGCGCCCGGCCCGCCCGGGTTGACCAGCAGCACGCCGACCCGGCGATCAGGGTCGGTGGCCTTGCGACGGGCCACCGCCAGGTCGAACGTCTCGCCCGCCGGGTGCGCCCAGTCGATGGGCAGCCGCAGGGTGCCGCACTCGGCCGTGCGGTGGTCGGGGCAGGGCTTCCAGTCGATCGGTGCGGGCGCTCCGGACGGGCCCACCGGTAAGCCGCCCGCCACGCCTGGTGTACCGGGCGTGTCGGCGCCCGCCACGCCCGGGCCCAGCACCAGCGCGCCAGTCGCGAGCACGCCGGCAGCGAGCGCTCCGGCGAGCGCCTTGATGATCGGTTGCACAGAGTTCCTCCTGATACTCCATCGACCACGGATCACAGGAGTGGCCACCCCTCGACGAGCCTCACAGCGGGCCGAGGGGACTGGCAACAGTCCAGAGCCGGGACCAGGGCGGAACCAGGGAACGTCCGGAGCAGCGCTCAGGGTCGGCCCTCATGGATCTGAGGGCCGACACGCCGGTGGGGGACGGGCCGGTGGCGTAGCCGCGGCCAGTCCCAGGAGCAGCGACGCGGCGGTCAGCGATCGCGCCGCGCGCGGCGGGCCTCGGTCACCAGGGGCAGCAGCGGCAGCAGCGAGACCACGACGACCAGGGCGACCAGCGGCAGCAGGTAGTCGTCGATGTCGGGGACGGAGGCTCCGAGGAAGTATCCGGCCAGGACGAGACTCTGCGACCAGAGCAGGCCGCCGACGGTCTGCCAGACGGTGAAGCTCCGCGTGGGCACGCCGAGCGCACCGGCCGCCGGGTGCAGGACCGTCCGCACCATGGGGACGAAACGGCCGATCACGAGGGCCTTGCCGTAGCCGTAGCGGGCCAGGAGCTTCTCCGTCCGCGCCACGGCCTCCCGTACCCGGGGTCTGGAGGTACGGGCCAGCAGGGCCCGCCCGCCGTGCCGCCCGAGCAGGTACCCGACCTGGCCCCCGGCGACCGCGCCGACGGCCGCGCACAGCAGCACCTGCCAGAGCATCAGACGTGGCGCCTGCCCGGCGCTTCCCGCGCACAGCACACCGGCCGGGAGCAGCAGCGTGTCACCGGGCAGGAAGAACCCGAAGACCAGCAGACCCGACTCCGCGAAGATCACCACGAGGACACCGAGGGCGCCGAAGGTCGCCAGCACCGAGGCGCCGTCCATCGGGTTGACGGCGATCATCGCCACCACCTCCAGGCCGCCCTCGTCGATCGTCCTCCCCTCAAGCATCCCGTGCCGTCGGGTCGGGCGCCTGCCCCGGCCGCGGGCACGACAGGTGCGAGACGCGTATCGCCCCTGGTCAGATGCCCTTTGCGGGGTCCCTCGTGTCGTACAGCGCGTACAGCCCGCTGACGTGCGCGCCGCGTCGGCGCTTGGCCTCCATGGCCTTCATCCCCGCGTGCAGCGCGGTGGTGCCGTGGCGGTACGCGTCCTCGACGGGCGCGTAGTAGGTGAGGGCGAAGTACGCGAAGGGGGCCGGGCGGTCGGGGGCGAGACCGACGGCGCGCAGCCAGGTGGTGCCGCCGTGGTGGTAGTAGAGGCAGAAGCCGGTCATCGAGGGGCCGTCGTAGGCGGCGACCACGCGGGCGTGTTCGCCCATGGCGTCGGCCTGTCGTTTCAGCAGGCCCGTCATCGCGTCGGTGTCGTGGCCGTGGCCGTGGGATCGCTGAAGCGCCGCGAGGAGGCGTCCGGCGTCCTCGTAGCAGTCGGCGAGGCCCTGGCGTCGTACCTCGAGCCCGGCCGCCTCGAAGGCGGCGCGTTCGTGACGTATCGCCACGCGGCGCTTGGAGGGCAGCGCGGCCAGATAGTCGTCGAAGCAGGTGCCGGGCAGGGGAATCGTCGCGTCGTCCTCCAGGCGATGCGCGGGCGTGCCGTAGAGCGGTGCGAGCCGTCGGGCCGCGGACTCGGTCAGATAGGGCCACCAGTGCGTGGTCCCGTGCCGCTCGGCGTGGGACCGTGCGGCCTCGCGCAGCAGCGCCAGGCACGCGGCGCCGAGGCCCTCGGGAAGCCGCGGGTCGATCAGGGGCGTGTTGTGGTAGCCGCGCCGGGCACCCGCGACGACACGGGGTTTCTCCGTGCCGGGAGGCAGGTGCGCGGGCTCGTAGTAGGCGTTGGGCTCGTCGTGCACGAGGTACAGGGGCGCGGCCGCGACGAGCGTGCCGTCGCGGTCCCGGACCAGTGCGTACGAGGCGGTCGCGGTGGGGTCGCTCTCCTCGCCGGCGAGCCAGCGGTGCGAGAGGTACACCGCCGCGTGCCGCGCGAGCCGGTCCCAGTCCGTCACGGGCACGGCGTGGACGCTGCCGACGATCTCGGTCTTCACAGGGGCTTCCTTCCGCCTGGCGAGGCAGGGGACCTGAGGGCGGGAATCGCGGCGAGGGCCGCCAGGCACGCCAGGCCCTGCACGGCCCAGGGCAGCAGGGCATGGGCGGAGAGCAGGCCCGTGAACAGGGCGGGGGCGACGATGTTGCCCACGGACCAGGACAGTTGGTACAGGCTCTGGCTGCCGCCGCGCGCGGCGCCGGGAGTGAGCGTCACGGACAGTTCGCTCACGGCCGGCGCGTACAGGATCTCGGCCAGGCTGAACAGGACGATCCCGGCGACCAGCGCCGGCCATGCGGCGGACTCGGCCCCGGGCAGCGCGGGAGCGGCGAACGCGAGCATGGCACCCACCAGCAGGACGTGTCCCAGAGCCATGCTGTGCCGGGGCTGCCGGGGCGCCACGTGCGCCGTCAGCGGACTGGTGAGGGTGGAGACCATCGCGGTGTTCACCACGAGCAGGAGGCTCGCGGACCAGGCGGGCAGCCCGAGTGCCTCGGTGGCGTACACGGCGATGAGCACCGCCGGCATCGCCTGGGACAGCACGAACGGGATGTTGCACGTGACCAGGAGCAGGTAGCGGCGCGTGTCGCCGACGCCGGACCGCCGGCCTGCCGCCGGGTCCTCGCCCGGCGGACCCGCGGTGGCCGGCTCCGGCGGAGGGCTCGTGGGCAGGCGGGCGAAGCAGGCCGCGGCCAGCAGATACAGCGGTGCCGCGATGACCACGAGCCACGTCAGGGCGCTCGTGCCGAACAGGGCGAGCGCGCCGGCCGCCAGCAGCGCCCCGACGCCGATGCCGATGTTGCGCAGGCTGCCGGTGAACGCGAACCACCTGCGTGTCTCCGCGGCCGGGGTGGCGTGCAGGATCAGCGTGCGCTGTGCCGTGTAGTAGGCGTTGACCCCGGACTGCACGAGCAGGTAGGCGCAGGCGATCTGCCAGGGCCGGTCGGCGAGGAGGAAGGAGAGGAAACCGGCGGCGCCGGCCACGTTGGCGAGGACGGTGAGGCGCCGGGGACCGTGCCGGTCCATGAGCCGGCCGGCGACGAAGACGACGGGCAGGGCGGCCAGCTGGCCCACGGTGACGGCCGCTCCGACCGCGGCGAGAGGCAGGTCGCGCAGGGTCGTGAAGTACAGCAGCCCGAGCGGCAGGAGCATGCCGTTGCCGAGCGAGTCGATGAGGTTGCCGGTGATGAACCGGCCGTGGCCGCGGGTGACCGGAAGGCCGAGCACGCGACGCCACCGGGACGCGCGGGGCGAGGTGACGGTGTGGGTCATGGGGTGAGCAGGGCCCGCGTCTTGTCCAGGATCTCCTGGCGCGGCCAGCCCGTCGTCCGATGCAGCTCCTCCAGGTGCTTGACGGTCTGCCGCTCGTCGCCCTCGGCGAAGGTGAAGACGACGATGTCGCCGTGACGCACCTCGTCGATGACCAACTCATGGGCTGTGACCAGGTTCAGACGGGCCGTCAGCTCAGCGCGCACCGCCTTGGGCAGCCGCTCGGGGGAGAGGAACTCGATGGCCCATCCCGTACGACGCACCGGCGCCGGCGTGTACGCGCCGCGCGCCATGTCGGCCAGGGCGTCGAAGGTGTTGGTGCCGGAGGCGGCGCAGGACAGCGTGGTGGCGCCGCCGATACGCGGGTTGATCTCCAGGACGACGTACCGCGACCCGGTGTAGATCATGTCCACGTTGACGGACCCCCGGACGCCGAGGTCCTCGCACAGGGCGACCAGCTTGGCCGCGACGGGCTCGAAGTCGGCGTCGGCCCGCGGCCGGGGCCCGCACCAGCGCAGGTCGGCGAAGGTGAACACGGGCTCGCTGCCCGCGGTGCCGGTCCAGCACACCGGCAGCACCCGGTACGCGCCGGGCTCGCCCACGATGTCCACCGAGCACAGCGCGCCGGCGACGCACTCCTCGATCACCGCCGACACCCCGGGCGGATCGGCGAGGTACGCGTCCAGGGCCGCGGCGTCGGGCAGGGCCCTGATGCCCATGCTGGTGGAGTCCCACAGCGGCTTGGACAGGAGCGGATAGCCGATGCCGGCGGCCGATGCGCGCAGGGCGTCCGCGTAGGCGGGAACCGGCACGCCGCGCCCGGCGAGCAGATCGGCGTCGGCCTTGACGCCGCGTGGGGTGTCCAGGCCCGCACGGACGAGGAGTTGCTTGGTCTCCCACTTGTCGCACAGGGCCAGGGTCGAGGGCAGCGGGGTCATGACGGTGGGGATGCCCCGGGCGTCGAGGAGTTCCTTGACGGTGGCGTCCCGCAGGGCGTTCTCGCACGGCAGCGAGATCGACACGGCGGCGTCCGCGCCCCACTGCGCGACCTCCCGGGCCACTTCGGCGGGCGTCACGGCGGCATCGAGGCGGCGGCGGGTGCCGGGGAAGTCCCCGTCGTCCGCGGTGCCGTGCGTGTGGAACAGGCAGCTCTCGATGCCGAGTCGGGCCAGGTCACGGACGCAGCGCTGGATGTACGGGTCGGCGCGGCGGATGTCCACGGACCGCAGGAACGCGATCTTCTGCACGGGCTTGCGCACGGATCAGCTCACTTTCACTCGGGAGTCGGCGATGACCTGGCCGGCGAGTCGGCGGGCCTCGTCCACGGACGCGGCGCGCGCCACGACATGCCCGACCCGGCCGGAACTGTCGGCCGGCTCGGGCACCGGCTGTCCGGGACGGATGTGGATCTGGCTGTGGGTGCCGGGCACCTCGGGGATGACGACCTCCTGGAGCAACCCCGCCCGGTCGGGCAGCAGGAAGCGCAGCGCGGCCGCCGCGTCGCGGGTCGGCGCGGTGCGCGGCGCCCGCCCGGTCACGGCCCGCAGATAGGCCTCCGCCTCGCTGACGCCGGTCGCGGCCTCGACGATCTCGCAGATGTTGTCCCCGGGCAGCCGGGCCCCGGTCTCGATGACGACCGGTTCACCGCCCGGGAGGATCTTCACCTCGGTGTGCGCGATGCCGTTGCGGACACCGACGGCGAGCGCGGCGCGGGCCGCGGTCTCCTGGATCGACCACACGGTGCGCGGGTCCAGCCCGGCGGGGCAGGAGTGCCCCGTCTCCACCCGGTATCGGCCCGCCGTGGTGTCCTTGCGGACCACGGGCAGCGGGTGGGGCACGCCCTCGTGCACGACCGTGTCGGCGGAGAACTCCTCGCCGGGCACATAGCTCTGCAACAGCACCCGCGCGTCCAGCGGCAGACCGTGCGGCTCGGCGTGGGTGAACCGCCCGGCGGCGGCCACCGCGGCGTCCAGTCCGTCCGGGCCCGCCACCACACTCACGCCCCAGGAGCCGCCCTGCTCGGCCGGCTTGACGACGAGCGGCCACCCCAGCCGGCCGGAGGCGGCGACGGAGTGCGCCTGCTCGGACGTGGCGACCACCGCCTGCGCGGGGGCCGGTACGCCCGCCGCCCGGAACGCCTCCGCCATGGCGATCTTGTTGCGGGCGGCCCTGGCCCGCAGCGGATCGTTGCCCGGCAGCCCGAGGCGCGCGGCGAGCAGGGCCGCCAGCGGGGTCAGCAACTCCCAGCAGACCGCGACCCCCGCTATGGGATGCGCCCGGCAGAAGGCCTCCATGTCGTCCAACGCGCTCGCGGTGTCGGCCAGGTCGGTCAGGCACACCCCGTCCAGGCAGCGGGTCAGCCACGGCTCGTAGCCGGCGTACACACGCTCGTCGGTGGCCGCGTACAGCCGCAGGCCCAGCCGGGCGGCGGCCCGCGCGAGGAAGGGTCCCGCGTTGCCCATGGGCTCGATCACCATCACGCCGGTCACGCCCGGCTCGTCGCTGAAGTCCACCAGGCAAGTGGACCGGCCGCGGCGGCGGACCGTCCATCGGGCTGTTCTCTGAAAACAACTCGCTGATGACAGGCGCGAGTTGGGCGAAGCCACAACGATCACCCCCGGTCGGCACGGGCGAGTTGGTACACAACACCGATAGCTTCAACAAAATGTTGCGTGTTCGGATCGGTGGGCACGGTCAACCGAACGGCATGGTGCGAAGGAGTCATCCATCGTGAACAGCCCGCACGACCAGCTCGCCGAGTACATCCGACAGGGCGTCATCCCCCCGTACCAGTACTCGTATCCGCCCCGCTCCACCTACCGGCCGCTCGACGAGGGCGCCTGGGACGTCCACGACGTATGGGCGAAGGACCTGGCCACCTACCAGGTGCCCGAGCTCAACCTGTATCTGCACGTCCCGTTCTGCCGGTACAAATGCGGGTTCTGCAACCTCTACACCGTCATATCCACCGACGAGGACCTGTACGACGCCTACACCGACGCGCTCTGCACCCAGCTCCGCGACCACGCCGACATCATCCGGGCGCGCCGGCTGCGTACCGTCTACATCGGCGGCGGCACCCCCGCGCTGCTGTCCACCCGGCACTTCGAGCAGATCTTCACCACCCTCGGCGAGATCTACCCCAACTGGCGTTCCACCGTCGAGGAAGTGGCCCTGGAGGCCACCCCGGACTCCATCGTCGCCGACCCCGACGGCTTCGGGCGCCTGCTCGACCTGGGACTGACGCGCGCCAACATCGGGATCCAGTCACTGGTCCCGCAGGAGATCCGCGAAGCCGGCCGGGGCCAGGCGGGCGAGGACGTCATCCGCAAGGCCGTCGAGATCGTCCACGACCGCGGCCTGCCGGACCTGTCCACGGACCTGATCATGGGATTCGCCGGCCAGACCCCCGAGACCTGGCGGCACTCGGTGGACGAGCTGGCGAAGCTCGCGCCGACGACGATCTCCACCTACTTCCTCACGGTGCGACCGGACGCGTGGTTCTCCAAGACCGGCGCGTACCAGTACATGTGGAAGCCGGAGCTGTACGAGCGCTACGACTACGCCCGCGACGTGTTCACCGCCCACGGCTACGTCCAGGAGGGCTCCGTCCGCTACAAGAAGCCCGGCCGCGGCGGCTACGTGCAGAAGGTCCTCACCTTCCACGGCGTGCCCCTGCTCGGCCTCGGCGTCGGCGCACGCTCCTACACCTCCGTCCTCGACTACATGACCGGCAGCGTCAAGCCGTCCATGGCCGAGGTCGCCGACTACATCCGCAGCGCCGAGGCACATCGCCTGCACCCCACGACGGGGTTCGTCCTCACTCCCGAGGAGATCGTCCGCAAACGCCTCGTGCTCGACACCTTCGACCTCGACCTGTCCGAACTCGACCGCTTCGGCCTGGACGCGATCGCCTCCGAAGTCGAGGAGATCCTCGACGCCGCCCAGGCCAACGGACTGATCCACCGCGTCGGCCCACGCCGAGTCCAACTCACACCGAAGGGCTTCAAGTACCGCGACATCCTGTCCTGGATGTTCTACTCCGACCGGGTCAAGGACCTCGACCGCGCGTACTACGAGGACCTCCACCAGGCCAACGCGCGGGCGCGTAGGAACATGGGCACGCCGGTGCGCATCACCGGGATCGGCACCGCCCGGGAGACCGCGTGAGCGACCTGTTCATCGCCGCGGGCGGCGGCGGGGACCCCCTGGGCACCGCGATCACCGCGGCCACCGTGGGCCGCTGCGTCACCGCCACGCCCCTCGGCGAGGCCACGATCGCCACGTACGCCTGGGAACGCCTGGAGGTCGATCCCACCCCCGGCCCGCTCGGAGCCACCCACTTCACCGGACTCGCGTACCGAGCGGGCGTCCCGGTGATCACCCCGGCCGCACGGCCGATCACCCCCGCCGGCTCCACGCTGCCCGCCCTGGCCGCGGACCTCGGGGCCCGGCTGGTCCTGCTCGACCCCTGGCAGGGGCTGACGGCACTGGCCGAACAGATCCGGCGCCTCGTGGACACCGGATACGACCACGTCCGCGTCGTCGACGTCGGCGGCGACATCCTCGCCCACGGTGACGAGAGCACCCTGTGCAGCCCCCTGGTGGACGCGCTGGCCCTCGCCGCCTGCCGGCTCGCCGGAGTGCGGGCCACCGTGCACGTCGCCGGTCCGGGGACCGACGGGGAGATCCCCCAAGGCGACGTCCTGCATCGCCTGGACGGCGACGTGCTCACCCCCCTCGCCTCGGAGGTGGCCGCGCTCCGAACGGCACTGTCATGGCACCCCTCGGAGGCGTCCGCCCTGTTCACGGCGGCCGTGGACGGCGTACGCGGACCCGTTCGCACGGTCCACGGCCTCGTCCCGCTCACGGACGCCTCCGCGCGCATCCACTCCACCACCCTGGACGGTGCCCTCGCCCACAACACGGTCGCGGTCCACCTGCTCTCCTCGATGCCACCGACCCTGGACGCCGCCGCCGACCTCTCGGCCAAGCTCACACAGATCCACGAGCTCGACCGAGAGCGCCTCGCGGCGGCGCAGCCGCCCACCCCCGCCGGGGGAGTCCTGCCCGGGAACGCACAGGTCGCACGGGAGGCGATACGCGAGGCGGCACAAGGCGCACCGCACGTCACCCTCCGCTTCGCCGCCCGCGCTCTCGGGCTGACGTGGCACCGGATCCCCGCGCTACGCGCTCTGCTGGGCGCCGATGGGCCGGTGCTCGCCCTGGCGTGAAGCGAACCCGTGCGGGACGGCCCCCGCGGGACGGACCCCTGCGGGACGTGCCGTACGGCACGAGGCCCCTGCGGCACGGCGGCGTCCACGCCGCCGCCGTGCCGCTCGCGTGCCAAGCTGGATACGAGGCGTGCAGCCGAAGCGGGCAAGGGAGGACGGGTTGGACTGGGGCCGGTTCGCGCGGCAACTGGCGTCGTTGGCGCGAGACCTTCTGGCGCAGGATTCGGTGGACGCCACGCTCGACCGGATCACCGCCTCGGCCACCGAGCTGGTCGGCGGCTGTGACGCGGCCGGCATTCTCGTGCTCCACGGCAAGCACGTGGCGACGCTCTCCCCCACCGACCGGCTGGTCATCGACAGCGACCGGCTCCAGGAACGGCTGGGGGAGGGCCCCTGCTTCGACGCCGCCCGCACCTCGCAAGGGGCGCGGGTCTTCCGTATCGCCGATTTCACGGACGAGCAGCAGCGGTGGCCCGCCTACGCCCCGCGGGCCCGCGCGCTCGGTGTGGGCAGCATGATGGGCTTCCTGCTGTTCACGGAGGACGAGGACCTCGGCGCGCTGAACCTGTACTCCCGCAAGCCCGGCGCGTTCACCGAGGACAGCGAGCTGGCCGGCTGGCTGCTGGCCTCCCACGCGGCGGTCGCCTTCTCCAGCGCCCGCTCGCACGCCCAGTTGGAGCGGGCCGTCGCCACCCGCCATGTCATCGGCGAGGCCATGGGCATCCTCATGGGCAGCCACCGGCTCACCGAGGAGCAGGCCTTCGACGTGCTGCGCCGCTACTCACAGGAGAACAACATCAAGCTCCGTGAGGTCGCCCGCCAGGTCTGCGAGCGGGGCGGCGTCGCCTGACGGGAGGGGCGGCTTCCCCAGCTCCTGGTCTGAACCAGAGAAGCCTGGACCGGGCCAGCCCCCAGGGGAACTCGCTGGGCCCGACCTGCCCACCAAGTCCCCTGCCGGGCCCTGGGCCACACCTGAAATCCCCACTCGTGACCTGCCGAGCCTCGCACACCGTGCGTCCGGACGCGATCACGCGGAGCGGCGGCGGCATGCCGGCCGAGGTCCGGGGAACCCGCCCCGCATGGGTGCGAACCACGCCGAGGCTCCGATCCTTGAAGCCCTCTCCCGGTATCAGAACGCCGACGAGCTGGGCTTCACGCCCCCTGGCCACAAACGGGCCCGCGGTGCGGATCCGCGGGCCCGTGCGGTTCTGGGCGACGCCGTCTTCTTCGGCGACGTCCTGGCCAACGGGGGGATGGACGACCGGCTCGCCCGGGGACAAGTGCTCACGCGGGCCGAGGAACTCATGGCCGACGCGGTGCACGCGGACCACACGTTCTTCTCCACCTGCGGCAGTTCCCTGTCGGTGAAGGCCGCCATGCTGGCGGTGACGCGCCCCGGCCACCGGCTGCTGGTCGGGCGCGACGCCCACAAGTCGGTGGTGGCCGGGCTCATCCTGTCCGGTGTGCAGCCGGTGTGGGTCGAACCCCAGTGGGACGCCGCCCGGCACATCGCCCATCCCCCCTCCGCGACCGCCTACGAGAAGGCGTTCAGGGAGCACCCGGACGCCGACGGAGCCCTGGTCACCAGCCCCACGCCGTACGGAGCCGCGGCCGACCTCGCGGGCGTCGCCGAGGTCTGCCATCGGCTCGGGAAGCCGCTCATCGTGGACGAGGCATGGGGAGCGCACCTGCCCTTCCACGACGATCTGCCGACGTGGGCCATGGACGCGGGCGCCGACATCTGCGTCACCAGCATCCACAAGATGGGCAGCGGTCTGGAGCAGGGTTCGGTGTTCCACCTCCAGGGGGAGCTCATCGACCCCGCCGAACTGGCCTCGCGGGCGGATCTCCTCGGCACGACCAGCCCGAACGTCCTGATCTACGCCGGCATCGACGCCTGGCGCCGGCAGATGGTCCAGCACGGCCACGCACTCATGGGCGGGGCCATGGAATTGGCGGCACGCACCCGCACCGCCATAGAGGCGATCGACGGCCTGCACGTCAACGACGCCGAGGACTTCTGCGGTCCCGGCCTCGCCGCCGGCTTCGACCCGCTCCCGGTCGTCATCGACATCAGCGAACTCGGCACCAGCGGCTACCGGGCGGCCGACCGGCTGCGGGCCCGCCATCACCTCGACGTCCACCTCTTCGACCACCGGCGTGTCAGCGCGCAGCTCACCCACGCCGACGACGAGCGGACCACCGAGCGTCTCCTCACGGCACTGCGCGACCTCTCCGACCACGCCGACGAACTGAGGGACGCCCCGCAGGTCGTCGTCCCGCCCCCCGCCGACCTGCGGATGGAGCAGGCCGGCCTGCCCCGGGACGCCTACTTCGCGCGGCATGCCAAGGTCCCCACCGCCCGGGCCGTCGGCAGGACCGCCGCCGAGATGATCACTCCCTACCCGCCCGGCATCCCCGTGGTCCTGCCCGGCGAACGCCTGACGGAGCCGGTGCTGAAGTACCTGGTCACCGGAGTCGAGGCCGGCATGTTCCTCCCGGACGCGGCGGACCGGAGCCTGAACACCGTACGGGTCGTCGCGGAACCCTGACCGGCGTCCCGCGGCGGCGGAAACCCGCTTGCGAAGTCGTCCGGCCACCCGACAGGCTGCATCCTGGACGACAGGGAGCAGGGGATGACCACCCGTCTGGGTTCGGTGAACGAGTTCTGCTGGATGGACCTCAAGACGCACGACCCGCCCGGCACCGCCGCCTTCTTCTCGAAGGCCCTGGGCTGGAGCTTCGCGGTGGACGAGGAGGACTGGCGCCGGGCCACCAAGATCGCCGTCGACGGCCGTCGGATCGGCGGCGTGAGCGACCTCGCGCATCCGGTCTATCCACCGGACACCCCCGCCCACATCGCCTACTACCTGGCCGTCGACGACGTCGACGGCCGCACCGAAGCGGCGACGGCGAACGGCGCCCGCCTCGTCGTCGCTCCTTTCGACGCGGGTGATCAGGGCCGTATGGCGACATTGACCGATCCGGTGGGCGCCGCCTTCTCCCTGTGGCAGCCATACCGGTTCACCGGTTGGGCGTTTCCGCCCGGCTGTGCGGGGGCACCGCGACGCATGGTCCTCGCCTGTGATCAACCGGACCGAGCCCGGCACTTCTACCGAGAGACGCTGGGCGCCCGCCTCGCGTGCGCCGACTTCGTGGCGGAACGCGGACCCGAGGGGTCCACCCCGCGGTGGGAACTCGCCGTCGGCGTCGACGACCCCGACAGCGTCGCACGTGCCCACCCCTCAGGTGTCGTGCTCTCCTCTGAGGAGGCCGGCCGCCCCGTCGTGCGGTTGAGCAGCCCGGAAGGCCTGACCGTCCGACTTCACCACCTGGACCCATGAGGCGGTGCAGCACCCATCTCGTCGGCGTCAGACGGGGTAGGCGTGGGTCTGTGTCGCCTTCACCGTCGCCCAGACCTCGGCGCCGGGATGCAGGTCGAGTTCGGCGGCGGCGACCGTGGTGAGGTCGGCGGCGAGGGGGAGTTCGCCGGTCAGGTCGGCGCGGATCTGGTCGCCGTGGGTCTCCAGGCCGGCCACCTCCCCGTGCCAGAGGTTGCGCGCGCTGGAGCCGGTCGGGCGGTCACGGTGCAGGGTGACGGCGCTCGGCGGGAACGCCACGAAGACCGGACCGGCCAGGGCCTCGGCGATGGTGAGGGCAGGGCCGGTCCCGAGCCGGACCGTGTGGCCCTCGGCCTCGCCCCGGTAGAGGTTCAGGCCGACCAGTCGGGCGATGTAGTCCGTGCGCGGGTGGCGGGCGATGTCGGACGGGCTGCCCTCCTGGACGACGCGGCCGTCCTCGACGACGACCAGACGGTCGGCCAGCACCATGGCGTCGAGCGGATCGTGGGTGACCAGCACGGCCACGGCCTCGAACTCGGCGAGATGGCGGCGCAGTTGGGCCCGCACCTCCAGGCGGGTACGGGCGTCCAGGGCCGCCAGCGGCTCGTCCAGGAGCAGCAGTCGGGGGCGGGTGGCCAGGGCGCGGGCGAGGGCGACACGCTGGGCCTGGCCGCCGGACAGCCTGCGGGGCTTGGCGCCGGCGTGGTCCGCGAGACCCATGCGGTCCAGCCACTCGGCGGCCTGCGCGCGGGCCTCCGCCTTGGCCGCGCCCTGGCAGCGGGGGCCGAACGCCACGTTGTCGAGGGCGGTGAGGTGGGGGAAGAGCAGGTAGTCCTGGAAGACGACGCCGACCGGGCGGGACTCGGGCGGCATACGGTCCATCTCCGTGCCGTCCAGCCGCAGACGGCCGCCGGTGAGCGGGGTCAGACCGGCGAGGGCGCGCAGCGCGGTGGTCTTGCCCGCGCCGTTCGGGCCGAGCAGCGCGACCACCTCACCGGGCGCCACGGCCAGCGCCACGTCAAGACGGAAGGCGCCGCGCTCGACGACGAGGTGGGCGTCGAGCCCGGCGGCGTGCTCGGTGTCGGTCATCCCGCCGCCATCGGTGTCGGTGGTGTCGGTGGTGCCAGTGGTCTCGGTCATCCTGCTGTCATCCAACGGTCGCGCAGCCCGGCCAGGACCGCGATGGACACGGCCAGCAGAACCAGGCTGAGGGCGATGGCGGCCTCGGGGTCGCTCTGCAGGGCCAGGTAGACGGCGAGCGGCATGGTCTGGGTCCGGCCGGGGAAGTTGCCGGCGAAGGTGATGGTCGCGCCGAACTCGCCGAGCGCCCGGGCCCAGGCCAGCACGGCACCCGCCGCGATGCCCGGCGCGATGAGCGGCAGCGTGACCCGGCGGAACGCGGTGAAGCGGGAGGCGCCCAGGGTGGTGGCCGCCTCCTCGTAGCGCGGGTCGGCGGCGCGCAGCGTGCCCTCGACGCTGATGACCAGGAACGGCATCGCCACGAACGCCTCGGCGATCACGACCCCTGCCGTGGTGAAGGGCAGGGTGACGCCGAACCACGAGTCCAGCCACTGCCCGACGATGCCGTTGCGGCCGAGCGCCATCAGCAGCGCCACACCGCCGACCACCGGGGGCAGGACCAGGGGGAGGGTGACGAGGGCCCGTACGAGGCCGCGGCCGGGGAACTCGACGCGGGCCAGCAGCCAGGCCAGGGGCACGCCGATCACCAGGCTCACCGCGGTGGCGGCGGTGGCGCACAGGAGGGACAACTGGAGCGCCTGCCACACTTCGGCGCTGGTCAGCTGCTGGGGCAGGCTGTGCCACGGGGTCCGTACGAGAAGGGCGATCAGCGGCACGATCAGGAAGGCCAGGCCGATCAGCGCGGGAAACAGCAGGGGCAGCGGGACGCCCGTCCGGACGCGCCGCCGCCGTGGTCCGCCCCGGAGGGTGTCGGCCGTGGCGGCGGCGGACTTGTCGGCGGAGGTCACGGCGTGAGGAACCCGGCCTCGGTGAGGACCTGCCGGCCCTCGGCGGACCGCACCAGCGCGATGAACGCCCGGGCGGCCTCGGCGTTGGGGGCGTCCTTGAGCTGGACGATCGGGTAGTCGTTGACGGCGTCGGCGGACTCGGGGAACTCCACGCCCTCCACCTTGTCACCCGCGGACCGCACATCGGTCCTGTAGACCACGGCGGCGTCGGCCTCCTTCAGCTCGACCTTGGTCAGGGCGGCCTTGACGTCCTGCTCGTAGGAGACGGGTGTGAGGTCGAGGCCACCGGCGTCCAGGGCCTTCTGGGCGGCGGCGCCACAGGGCACCTCCTGGTCGCAGAGCACGACCTTCAGGCCGGACTTGGTGAGGTCCTTGAGGGCGGCGATCTTGTCGGGGTTGCCCGGCAGGGTGGCGATCTCCAGCTGGTTGCGGACAAAGGTGGCGGGCGCGCCCGACGCGTCCCCCGCGTCGGTGACGAACCTCATCGTCCTGGGGCTGGCGGCGGCGAACACGTCCGCCGGGGCGCCCCCGGTGATGCTCGCGGCGAGCGAGTCGCTGCCGCCGAAGCTGAAGGTCACCTTGGTGCCCGGGTGCTCCTTCTCGAACCGCCGGCCCAGCGTCGTGAAGCTCTCCTTCAGCGAGGCCGCCGCGAAGACCGTCACCGTTCCGGAGACCCCGCCCGAGTCGGAGGCGGCGGACCCGGCGGAGTCCGACTGCGCCGACGAGCTGTCCGAGCCGGACGACGAGCAGGCGCTCAGCGCCAGCAGCGCGGCGGCGCCTGCGCCGGCCACCTGCGCGGTCCGGCGGTTGCGACGCGCGGTACGGGTCATCACGGCTCCACTCCCTTTGGGTCCTGACGTGCCGATGATAGTGCCGCAGATGCGAGGAGAAAGTCTCCTGTCGCTTCGCATGAGCCGGGACCGTGATCTGCCCGGTTGGCATGTGCGTTTGTACGGGACGCGCGTCCAGGACCCGCCAGACCACTGCTCACCGCTCAGCCGAATTCCCGACCCCGCACCGGGTAGGTCGATCAGGTCACCAGCCCGTAAGTGACGAAGGTCCACGGCCGCCAGCTGACAAGGAGTACGTCATGTCCCCAACGGATTCGCCGAGTTCGCCCCCGACGAGCGCCGACGACCGGCCCGGGCTGAAGCGGGTGATGGGCCCGAAGCTGCTGTTGCTGTTCATCGTCGGTGACATTCTCGGGACCGGGATCTACGCACTGACCGGACAGGTCGCCGGCGAGGTCGGGGGCGCGGCCTGGCTGCCGTTCGTCGTGGCGTTCGCCGTCGCGCTGGTCACCGCCTTCTCCTACCTGGAGCTGGTCACCAAGTACCCCCAGGCCGCGGGCGCCGCCCTGTACGTGCACAAGGCGTTCGGCAAGCACTTCCTGACCTTCCTGGTGTGCTTCGCCGTGATGTGCTCCGGCATCACCTCGGCGTCGGCGGCATCGCGGGCGTTCGCGGCCAACCTGGTCACCGGCTTCGGGCTCGACGCGGGTGACGGCCTCATCCTGCTGATCGCCCTCGGCTTCATGTGCCTGGTGTTGTTCGTGAATCTCCGGGGCGTCACCGAGAGCCTCAAGGTCAACGTGGTGCTGACGGCAGTGGAACTGGCGGGACTGCTCCTCGTCATCCTGATCAGCGGCTACTTCATCGTCGGCGGGAACGCTGACTTCTCCCGTGTCGTCGCCTTCGAAACCGCCGCCGACAAGAACGTGTTCCTGGCGGTGAGCACCGCGACGTCACTGGCCTTCTTCGCCATGGTCGGCTTCGAGGACTCGGTCAACATGGCGGAGGAGACCCGGGAACCGGCGCGGATCTTCCCCCGCATGATGTTCACCGGACTGGGCATCACGGGCCTGATCTACGTCGTGGTGTCCATCTGCGCCGTCGCCGTCGTACCGGTCGGCCGACTCGCCGCCAGCGAGACCCCGTTGGCCACGGTGGTGCAGACGGCCGCACCCGACTTCCCCATATCCGACCTGCTGCCCTTCATCTCCATGTTCGCCGTCGCCAACTCCGCGCTGATCAACATGCTGATGGCCAGCCGTCTGCTGTACGGCATGGGCAAGCAGGGGGTGCTTCCGCCGTTTCTCGCCAAGGTGCATGCCGTACGGCGCACTCCGCAGGCGGCGATCCTGTTCACCACCGCCATCGCCTTCGGTCTCATCACCTTCGTCTCGCTGAATCCGGACAGCCCGGTGGTGGCCCTGCTGGGCGGGACGACGACGCTGCTGCTGCTCACGGTCTTCGCGGGCGTCCATCTGGCGGTCCTCGTCCTGCGCCGGGACGAGGTCGAGACGCCGCACTTCCGGGCGGGCCGACTGCTGCCCGTGGTGGGCATGATCACCTGCCTCTACCTGGTCCTGCCCTGGTCCTCCGGACGCCCCACCGACCAGTACCGCATCGCCGGCATCCTGCTGCTGATCGGTGTGGCCCTGTGGGCGGTCGCCTGGTTCACCGCCCGCCGCACCGCCGTCCCCGGCGCCGACGAACCGGACAAGAGCACACACCACTGAACCGGGGGCCTCGGCATACGACCCACCAGGCCCGGCCGGCCGTCGTGCCGGCGGCCGGCCGGGCGAACACCCGTGTGCGGACCGGGGGTTCGACCCGCGCGCGGACCGTCGGGAGCAGACCGACCGGAACCATCGGCTCCGCGTGGACGGTCCTCACGCGCGGTTCTGCTGCCGCGTGCTGTTCGCGGCCGAGTCGAGCCCCGCCATGAGCGCCAGCCGGCTCGCGCGAACGTGATCGCGCATCACCCGCTCCGCGCTGTGGCCGTCCTTGGCGATGATCAGCTCGAGTACGTGGTGGTGCTCACGGTCGGACTGGAGGGCACGGCCGGGCTGACTGAGCGATGTCGTCACCAGCCGGGAGTAGGCCAGCTGGTTCATGAGGATGCGATAGTGCGCCTCCAGCTTGGCGTTGTCCGCCCCCGTGATCAGCAGGTCGTGGAATTCCTCCACGAGTTCGGCGTAGCGGACCTTGTCGTCGGCCGCGACGGCTTCGTCGGCCTCGATGAGGTTCTTCTCGAGGCGGTCGAGCTCGGGGACGCGGCCGCGCTGCGCCAGCAGCCTGGCCGCCGCGCCTTCGAGCAACTCCTTCATCTCGAACAGTTCGGTGATCTCACGACGCGAAGGTGCGGTGACGAAGGTCCCCACGCGTGGCCGGATTTCGACAAGCCCTTCGGTCTGCAACTGCTTGAGTGCCTCACGCACCGGCGTCCGGCTGACCCCGAAGGCCTCTGCCAGCGCGATCTCGGACAGGCTGCCGCCCGCCGGGAGTTCACCGCTGATGATGCGGCGCCGCATCTCGGCGATCACGCGGCCCTGCATACTCCCGTTGTCGGCCGCTTGCTTGACTCTCTTCATCGAGCCTTTCCCTCAATCGCGCTGCGCATGACGTTCAACTTAGAGCGGTGAGCGCACCGCCGTCGAAGAAGCCCCCGGCGCTGTAGACCATCGGCGTCCGGTCGGTGACGGTGGCGTCGACGACCCGGCAGATGAAGATGGTGTGCGTGCTGGCCTGGAGCCGCTCACGGATCTCCACCTCCATTTGGGCGCTGCTCCGGTCGATCAGCGGGCTGCCGAACCGACCGGGTTCCCAGTCCAGACCGCTGAACTTGTCGTCGGACTTGGTGGCGAAGCGGGTGACGACGTCCAGTTGCTCGGTCGAGAGGATGTTGATCGCGAGGTGTTCGGCCCGGAACAGACACGCGTACGTCGACGAGGTGCGCTGCACGCACACCATCACCGTCGGCGGGTCGAGCGAGATGCTGGCGAAGGCGTTCACCGCCAGACCCTTGGGCCGGTCGCCGTCCATGGCGGTCACCACCGTCACCCCGGTGACGAACTGACGGTTGACCTGCTTCATCACGTCCGGGTCGGGCTTCACGTGGACACTGTTCATGGGAGCCTCCGCGGCTTTCGACGTGACGGTCATCGGTCCTCCCCGACGCTGATGATGCCGAGTGCGGTGAGCAGTGACCGAGGGTCCCAGGTGACGAACTCCTCGACCACCAGGTCGCCTTCGAACCGTGCGAAGGTCGCCCCGTTGACCTCGACGGACCGGTTGGTCGGCGGTACGCCGAGGAAGGACCCCTCGTGCGTGCCGACGCTGTGCCAGCGCACCGCCAGACGGTCACCCTCCGCGGTGATCTCGTCGATGGTCGTGGTGAGGTCGGGGAAGGCGCTGCGGGCGGCGAGGATCGACGCCTTGAACTCGGTCAGGGACTGGCCCTCCTCCGCGGGAGCGCTCCGTCGGCGGTAGCGCGGGCTGAGCAGGCTGTCGAGCGCGTCGACCTCGCCGCGGTCCCAGGCCGCGGCCCAGGTCTTGATGACCCGCCCCTTGCGGACGTCGTCGGACATGTCACTGCCTCCTGGCTGTATACCGGGGTTGGGGCGATCGGGCTGTCGCCTGTGGGTCAGCGGACGGGAGTGGTGGGAGCCGGCGGGGAGTTGAGCTCGGCCTCAGCCGCGCCGGAGCCGTCCTGCGTGTCGGTGCCGTCCTCGGATGCGGATTTCGCGCCCGTGAGGGCCTGCTCCGCTTGCCGGCGGTCGGAGATCAGCTCCTTCCAGAAGGAGACCGCCAGACCGGCGATGATCACAAGGAAGGGTGCCGAGGTGACGATGACCGTGTTCTGCAGGGCGTTGAGGCCACCGGCGAGGAGCAGGGCGATCGCGGTGGCGCCGGTGAGCACGCCCCACAGGACGAGGACCCAGCGCCGGGGATTGAGCGAACCGCCCGAGGTCATCATGCTCAGCACGTAGGTGTTGGCGTCCGCTCCCGAGACGAAGAACATCACGACCAGGACGATGGCGACCACGGACGTCACGGTCGCGAGCGGGTAGTGGTCGAGGGTCGCGAAGAACGCGCTGTTGATGTCCGCGGCCGTCTGCTTGGCGATGGTGCCGTCCTCGAACATGTCGATGTGGATGGCGGTGCCGCCGAACACCGTGAACCAGGTGAAGAACACGACTGTGGGGACCACGAGTACGCCGGTGATGAACCCGCGGATGGTGCGGCCGCGGGAGATGCGGGCCAGGAAGACTCCGACGAAGGCTCCCCACGACACCCACCAGGCCATCATGAAGTAGGTCCACCACTGCATCCATTCGAGGCCGCCGAAGGCGGTGCCCTGAAGGCTCATGCGGAAGAAGTCGCTCGCCCAGGTGCCCACGGACTCGATGTACAGGTTGGCCAGGAACACCGTGGGTCCGACGACCAGGACGAAGAGGAAGAGAGCGATGGCCAGGATCGAGCTGCCTTCGCTGAGGAGCTTGATCCCCTTGCTGACACCGGTCACTGCCGACAGCGTGAAGACGGCGGTCACAAGGGCGATGATCAGTACCTGGCTGACGGAGTTGACGGGCATCCCGAACAGCGTGCCGAGGCCGTTGTTGACCTGGAGGGCACCGAGACCCAGCGACGTCGTCGTGCCGAACAGCGTCGCGAACACCGCGAGGATGTCGATGGCCTTGCCGATCGGCCCGTTCACGCGCTCGCCGAGCAAGGGGTGGAACAGCTGGCTGACCAGCGCGCGGCGGTCCTTGCGGTAGGTCGAGTAGGCGATGCCCAGTCCGAACACCGCGAAGATCGCCCACGCGTGCAGCCCCCAGTCGAAGTAGGAGTACTGCATCGCCCGCACAGCGGCCTCGGGCGTGCCCGCCTTGGCCAGTCCGTGCGGCGGAGTGGCGAAGTGCGAGATGGGCTCGGCCACGCCGTAGGAGACCAGTCCTATGCCCATGACCGCGCTGAGGATCATGGCGAACCAGGCGAGGGTGGAGAACTCGGGCCGGTCGTGATCCTTGCCCAGCCGGATGTCGCCGGCCGGGCTGAACGCGAGGAAGACGAGGAAGACCAGGATGCCCAGCGTCACCACGAGGTAGGCCCAGCCGAAGGTCTCGGTCACCCAGTTCAGCGATGTGTTCGTCACCTTGGTGAGGTTGTCGGTGAACAGCATGGCCCAGGCGACGAAGAGTGCCGAGACGCCGACCGAGGTCCAGAAGACCGAGCCGAGCCGTCCCTTCTCGGTGCCGGGGGCGGACGGCGCCGGCGGTGCTGAGGCAGGCTCCGGAGCCTGTGGCTGCTCCGATATCTGACTGGACATAGGTCGCTCCTTGCGCGCTGTGGCAGCAGTCAAGCCGAGGCTGCTTGCATGCCAGCGGACGTTATGCACGCCACAGGGCACTGTCAAGAAGTCGAGACGGGGGAACTTTTCCGCTCCGGGTATGAGTGATTCGTCAATGTATGTGCATGTTTGCCCGCCTGCTGATCACCGCTAGATGCCGGAATTGCTGGATGGGTTGACTCCCATACCGACGCCGCCCTACCGTCCCTTGCATGCCACAGCGCGGGTCTGCGTCATCTGGTATGCCAACGCCCCGCCTGGTACCGGCCCATCCCCACCGAAAGGAACACGTAGATGCGCTTCTCGATCTTTCACGGGATGGGAGCCCCGGGTCGTCTCGCCGACTACCACCAACTCATGGACGAGGCACGGGAGTTCGCCGTCGCCGCCGACCGTGCGGGGTTCTGGTCCATCTGGTACACCGAGCACCACTTCGGCCACGAGGGCCAGGAGCTCACCCCCAACCCGGTGCTCATGGGTGTCGACATCGCGGCCCGGACCTCCCGTATCCGGATCGGCCAGGCCGCCAGCATCGTCACCTTCTGGCACCCGCTGCGCCTCGCCGAGGACCTCGCGCTGCTCGACCAGCTCTCCGGCGGGAGGGTCGAGGTCGGCGTCGGGCGCGGTCTCTACGGACGTGAGGCGCTGAACCTCAACCCCGTGGCCGACCCGCGCGACCAGCAGAAGAACAGGGCCCTCTTCCAGGAGACCCTGGAGGTGCTCAAGGCGGCGTGGAGCGGTGAGTTCTTCTCCCACAAGGGCGAGTTCTTCGAGTTCCCGGCTCCCGGCGTGAAGTGGAACCACCCGCTCTCCCCGCCGTCGCCCGACTTCATGACCGACGGTGTCATCTCCAAGCTGATGGTGACGCCGCGCCCGCTCCAGCCGGAGCTCCCGCTCTGGCAGGTCATCGACACACCCCCCTCCATCGAGTGGGCCGCCCGCAACGGCGTCAAGGGCATCTTCTGGCTGCCCCCGGTGTCGGCGCTCAAGGGCCGCTTCGAGCTCTACCGCGACGCGGCCAGCGAGGCCGCCGGCCGGGAGTTCGCGCTCGGTGAGGGCATCGGGCTGGTCCGCGACGTCTTCGTCGCCGACACCATGGAGGAGGCGCGCGCGGGCTTCGAAGAAGCCGTCATGAACACCTACCGGTGGGTCTGTCACTGGCGTGGCCTGTCGAACCTGATGGAGGACGGCGAGGAACTCACCGACGCCCACCAGCTCAGCTTCGACTTCCTGCACGGCCGCAACCAGCTCGTCGGCACCCCCGAGTACGTGGCGGAGAAGATCGCCGAACTCCGTGACGAGCTGAACGTGCAGGACCTGTTCCTGTGGACCACCCACCCCGGCCTCGACCACCGCAAGGCGATGCGCAGCCTCGAACTGTTCAGCGAGAAGGTGATGCCGCAGTTCACCGGCTCGCAGGGCTCCGGCGGCACCGACGCCGCCGCACCGGAGGCCCGGTCGTGAGCGTCCACATCCGCCGGATCTGCACGGTCTTCGAGGACCTGGTCACCGAACTCGGCGTACCGGTCGCCGGCCCGGTACGCCGGGCGGCCGTCGCGGCCGTCATCACCAACCCGTGGGCCGGCCGAGGCGTGGTCGACGACCTGAACGACGAGGTCGTCAAGGTCGCGCCGCCGCTGGCGCACGAACTCACCTCACGCCTCGTCGACGCCCTGGGCGGGGCGGACCGTGTCGAGGCGTTCGGCAAGGCCGCGATCGTCGGACTCGGAGGTGAGACCGAGCATGCCGGTGCGCTGATCCACACGCCGTACTTCGGAAACCTCCTCCGGGAGATCACCGAAGGCAGTTCGGTCATCGTCTTCTCCGACGACCGGGCCGAGGCCGGGGCGCCCCTCACCGTGCCGATGTGGCACAAGCTCCACGCCACGACGCGGTCCCACTACCAGACCATCACCGTCCGCGTCCCCGACGCACCGCGTGCCGACGAGATCGTCGTCATCGCCGCCGGGTCCTCCGGCGGGCGACCCAACGCCCGGATCGGCGACCGCTCCGCCGACCCGCAGGTGAGACTGGCGGACCACCCCCGTAGCCGATACAAGATCGAGAACCTGGAGACCGTTCGATGAACGTCCGCAAGATCGTCACCTACGTCGACGAGGTCGTCACCGAGGGCGGCCGTCCCGTCACCCCGCCGGCCCGCAGCGCCGTGGTCGTCGCCGTCATTGAGAACCCCTGGGCGGGGGAGGGCTTCGTGGAGGACCTCGCGCCCGGTATCGACGCCACCGCCTCCGACCTGGGCAAGCTGCTCGCACCACGGGTCGTCGAGGCGCTGGGCGTCCCGGTGGAGGCATACGGCAAGGCCGCCATCGTCGGGCTCGACGGGGAGATCGAGCACGGCTCGGCCCTCATCCACACACTCAAGTTCGGCGACCACTTCCGCAAGGCCGCCGCGGCCACCACGCTGCTTCCCGCGGTCGAGAAGCGGGCGGGCGCCGGCACCGTGTTCGACATCCCGCTCAAGCACAAGACCGACGCCACGATCCGCTCGCACCACCAGAGCATCGAGGTCCGCGTGGCCGACGCCCCGCACGGGAACGAGATCGTCGTCGCCCTGGCGGCCGCCGGGCAGGGACGCCCGCAGGCGCGTCTCGCGCCCCTGTCGACCGAGCAGTGACACCGTGATCCACCACTCCGTCACCGGGACCGGCCCGGACGTCGTGCTCCTGCACGGCGTCGGGCTGGACCACACGATGTGGCGGCGGTGCCTGCCCGCGCTCGCCGCGAACCACCGGGTGACCAGGGTCGACCTCCGAGGCCACGGCGCCTCGCCCCCCGCGGAGCCGGGGACCTCCCTGGCCGAGCTCGCGGCCGATGTCGCGGAGGTCCTCGACCACATCGGCGCCCCGCGCGCCCACCTCGTGGGCTTCTCGCTGGGCGCCCTCGTGGCGCAGCACATCGCCGCCCACCACCCGGCTCGCGTCGCCACGCTGTCCCTGGTGAGCAGCGTCGCCCTGCGCACCCCGCAGGAGCGCGCAGCGGTCGAACGACGGCTCCATGCGGCGCGGACCGACCCGGCGGTGACCGCGGACGCCGCCGTGGAGCGCTGGTTCGACGAGGCGTGGCGGCTGCGGGAGCCGGACCTCGTGGCGGACGTACGAAGGACACTGCTCGCGAACGACCACGCGTCCTACCTGGCCTGCTACACCGTCTTCGCGACCGGTGACAAGGAGGTCGGCCCGCTCCTCGGCCGGATCACGGCGCCCGCCCTGGCCATCACCGGGAGCGAGGATCCGGGATCGACCCCGGACATGTCCCGCCGGCTGGCGTCGGCCATCCCCGACGCCCGCGTCCGGATCGTGGCCGGCGCCCGCCACCTGCTGCCGCTGGAGCGGCCGCGGGAACTGACCGCGGCGCTGACCGAGCACTTCGAGAGGATCACGCCATGACCGTCCACAGCGAGGCCGTTCCGGCCGGCGACAGGCCGGCCGCGCTTCCCCGGCGCGACCACTTCATCAACGGCGAACGGGTGGCTCCCGCCGAGGGCGAGTACTTCGCGAGCGTCAACCCCACGACCGGGACGGCCTTCTACGAGGCGGCCCGGGGCAGCGCCACCGACATGGACCGGGCCGTGACAGCCGCACAGGCGGCGTTCGAGAACCCGGCCTGGCGCGATCTCTCCCAGACGCGTCGCGGTCGGCTGCTGCGCCGGCTCGGCGACCTGATCGGGGAGAACGCCGAGTCGCTCGCCCGCACGGAGACACTCGACAACGGCAAGCTGCTGCGCGAGATGCGCGCCCAACTGGCCGCCCTTCCGGAGTACTTCTACTACTTCGCCGGCCTGGCCGACAAGATCCACGGCGAGGTCATTCCGGGGTCCGCCCGCAGCCTCCTCAACTACACCCTGCGCGAGCCGGTCGGCGTCTGCGGCGCCATCACCCCCTGGAACTCACCGCTGATGCTCACCACCACCAAGCTGGCCCCCGCGCTCGCCGCGGGCAACACGATGGTGGTCAAGCCGTCCGAGCACACCTCCGCCTCGCTGCTCGAACTCGTGGAGCTGCTCGAACAAGCCGGTTTCCCCCCGGGCGTCGTCAACGTCGTGACCGGGTTCGGCGCCGAGGCCGGCAGCGCCCTGGTCGCGGACCGCCGCGTGCAGAAGATGTCCTTCACGGGGAGCACCGCCACCGGGGCGCTGATCGCGCGCGCCTGCGGCGAACGCTTCATCAAGGCCACCCTCGAACTCGGCGGCAAGTCACCCAACATCGTCTTCCCCGACGCCGACATCGCCTCCGCCTCGATGGGCATCGTCGCCGGAATCTTCGCCGCCGCCGGCCAGACGTGCGTCGCCGGGAGCCGGGTGTTCGTGCACCGCGACGTCTACGACGAGACGGTCGAGCGGGTGGTGGAGCGGGCCCGCACCATCCGCATCGGCGACCCCCTCGACCCCGGGACCGAACTGGGTCCGCTGGCGATGGCGTCCCAGCTCGCCAAGGTGGAGGAGTACGTCGCGCTGGGCCGGAAGGAAGGGGGCCGGGTCGTCACCGGCGGCACCAGGGCCGACGTCGGCCTCGACGGGTACTTCTACCAGCCGACCGTCTTCGTCGGCACCGACAACGGGATGAGGGTCAGCCGGGAGGAGATCTTCGGCCCCGTCGCCTCCGTCATGCCCTTCGACACCGAGGAGGAGGCGGTCAGGCTCGCCAACGACACCGACTACGGCCTCGCCGCCGGTGTGTGGACCAGGGACCTGGCCCGCGCCCACCGGATGGCCTCGGCGCTCGACGCCGGAACGATCTGGGTGAACACCTACCGGGCCATGTCGCCGATGTCGCCGCGTTCGGGCTTCAAGAACAGCGGGATGGGCGTCGAACACGGCACCGAGACCATCAAGGAGTACACCCGGCTCAAGTCGGTATGGGTCAACACGAGCGACGAACCCCAGGGCGACCCGTTCGTGCTGCGCTCCTGAAAGAGCGGGGCCTGCCGGCAAAGCGCCCGGATCCGCCGATCGTGCCGGATCCGGGCGCTCTGCTCGCGGCAACCGGCGGCGACCTGGGCGCGCGCCTGCCGGGCCGGGTGGGACATGGCGTCCCGCTACCCGGTGTCCGTGCGCGTCACGTCGCCGCCGGCCGGGATCACCTCAGCGCACCTCCCGCGCGTACGGGGCGACGGTGATCCGGTCGATCAGCGGCGCGAAGCGGGAGCGGAGGAGTACGCCGGGGAAGGTGTCCGAGGCGTAGGTGGTGCCGTCGAAGTTCGGCAGTTCCTCCGAGCGGAAGGCGACCGTGTTCTGACCCTTCTTCAGAAGGACGGGGACGGTCAGCTCCCAGAAGTTGTTCTGGTGGAAGCTGTGCGGGAAGCTCACGCGCCGCGCCTCGCCGCCGTTGACGCTGATGTCGGCGTGGCGGGCGAGCGGGTCCGGGTTGTAGTGCGTGGCCTCCGACTGCTCCGGGTTGGAGTAGCGGATGCGCATCGCGTACAGGCCCGCCCGGTCGGCCTTCACGGTGAACGTCGCCGTGTTGCCGTTGCCCGGGGCGCCGCCGATGCCCGTGATCGCCGTGCCGCCGGTGGCCAGGGAGAGCGGGGTCAGGGTGGCCGTGCCCGCGAGCTTGGCGTCCTGGGCCTCGTACGTGCGTGCCGGCAGCGCGCCCTCGGTCGGAGTGACGCGGACGCGGTCGACGAGAGTCGTGGCCGAACCGCCGGTCACCGTCACCTTGTTGACGCCACCCGAGAGGGAGACCGCCGCGCCGCTCGTGCCCCGGCCCAGGCGCCGGACGTCGTGCCCGTTGACGGAGAGCCGGGCGCCCGAGCCGGCGAGGGTGTCGACCTTGAGGGTGGCCTCCCGGTCGGCGGGCGAGTAGACCCAGAACGTGGCGGTCTGGCCCTTGGCGAGCCGGGCCGCGCCCGATCCGGTCGCCGCCGGCTTCGGCAGGTCGTAGGCGGGACGGGCCCCGCCGCCCAGCCAGGCCAGCTCACCCTCGTACACCTGGGTGTTCGCCGATGCCTCGGGGAGGGAGAGGGTGAGGCGGTCGACGATGGCGTCCCCCTTGGTGGCGCGCTTGCCGTCGAGGCTCCTCGCGGCGAGCGTCAGGGTGTGCTTGCCCTTGGTGAGCTTCACCTTGGTGTCGGTGTGGTCCCACACCACCCACTTGTAGCCCAGCGGCAGGTACAGCTCCTGCTCGCTGTCCGCCCTGCCGTCCACGCTCAGGAAGACGTTGGTCGGACCCTGCTCCTTCACCCTGTCGAAGGTGTTGAGGGAGTTGGCGAAGACGCTCAGGTCGTACGTGCCGTCCTCGGGCACGTCCACCGTGAAGTCGAGCTTGACGTCGGAGCCGGAGCGCAGGCCGCCCACGTCGTAGCCGCCCGAGGTGTAGAACTTCGACACGTCGCGGGGCGATCCCTCCGGGCCGTTCTTCGAGTAGCCCGTGCCGGTGTGGGCGGCGTCCTCCGCCTCGTACGACCCCTGCCAGCGGGCGGGCGGCGCCTGCGTGCCCTTCGCCTTCCCGGCCGGGCTGAGGACGATCTCGTACGCCGAGGACTCCTTCAGCTTCGGCAGCGCGCCGTCGCCGAAGTCGACGACGACCTTGCCGTCGTCACCGACCTTCAGGTTCCGCTCGGCGAGCAGCTTCGGGCCGGAGTTGTCGCCGACCTGCCCGCTCCACTCGATCTCCTTCACCCAGGCGTGCACGCGGTTCCCGAACACCGTCTTCGGGACGTTGTCGAAGGTGATGTGGCCCTTGCCGGTGGAGCCGCCGAAGATCAGCCGGGACTGCTTCTTCTTCTCGTCGAGCGTGGCGACGCCCTGCATGGTGTAGTTCTCGCCCGGGAACGGCGGGGTCACCTTCACCGTGTGCCCGCTCATCGAGGCGTACGAGTTCAGCAGCCACCACTGGCCGTTGCCGCGGCCCGACTGCACCGCGGAGTCGGAGAGGTTGCCGTCGATGTTCCAGTACGCGATGTCGGCGTCCACCTTGGACTCCTCGATCGCGGACACCCACTGGATCATCTGGCCGGGGACCGAGGTGTGGTAGTTGAAGGCGTACTCGTTGATGTTGATGGGGAGTCGGGTGCCCTCGCGGTCGGTGCCCTTGAACAGGTCCTTCTCCCACGCCCGGTACTTGGCGACGCTCTCGCGCACCGCCTCCGGGTGGCTCAGCTCGTGCCAGGTGATGACGTCCGGGAGGGTGCCGGCGGCCAGGGCGTGCTTGAGGAAGCCCTGCACCTGGTCGAAGAGGATGCTGGTGTTGGGGCCGGCGATGCGGGCCTCGGGCATCTTGCCCTTGATGAGCTTGTAGAAGTCGTCCCAGGCGGCGAAGTAGTCGGCCGGCTTGTCGAGCCAGCTGACCTTGTTGTAGCTCCACTCACCGGTGCCGAACATGTTGCCCTCGGGCTCGTTGAACGGCACGAAGACGATGTTGTCCTGGTACTCCTTCGGCAGCTTCAGGACCTGGTCGACCTGCCCCGCGATCTTCTCCCGGTAGAGCTTGAGCTTCTCCTCGGGGGTGCTGCCCGGCCACTGGTACGGGAAGCCGCGGTGGATGTCGGTCATGTAGATGTACACGTCACCGTCGGTGGAGTCGGCCAGCGGCTTCACCACCTCCAGCGCGTCGGCGCCGGGGTGCTGCGGGCCGTCCTGGGCCTTGGTGGAGACCGTGCGCAGGCCCATGCCCTCGATGAGGTTGTTGGTGGGGACGTCCGGTCCGTAGACGCCGTAGAGGGTGCCGGAGGCGCCGCCGTGGAACTTGCCGGTGTCCGAGCCGAGGTCGACGTCGAGCTGGCCCTCGCGGACCACGGTGACGGTGGCCTTCACGGCCCGTCCGGCCGCCGTTCCCGCGACCGTGAAGGTGCCCGGCTGGGCGTACTTGTCGGCCGGTACGGCGTCCCAGGTGACCGGCGTGTCCCGGTCATAGCCGTCGGAGAAGGTGGACCGGACGGCGGCGGGGAGGGACGGGGCGGTCCCGGTCGTCGTACGGACCTCGAAGGACGTCTTCGAGAGGTCCTGGAGGGTGGGCACGGTTGCGACCGTACCCGCCACCTGCTCCGGGCTCAGCGCCGAGTGCCACACGGTGAAGTCGTCGACCGCGCCCTTGAGCAGCGGATCCGGCCAGAAGGACTTGCCGATGTAACCGGCGGCCGTGGCCGAACCGTCCAGTACCTCCCTGGCCTTGATGCCGGTCTCGGTGGAGGAGACCGCCACGCCGTCGAGGTAGGTGGTGAGTCGGCCCGCGGTGCTGTCGAGGGTCACGGTGACGGTCCGCCACTCGTTCGCGGGGAGCATGGCGTAGCCGTTGACCTGTGCCTCTCCTCCGCCGTTGGTGAGGGCGGTGCGCAGCGTCCCGTCGCCGCTGTACGGGGTGGCGAAGAGGTACTTGGTGGTGTTGGTGCCCAGGTCGAAGATCCGCTGCCAGGGCGACTTGTCGCCGCTCCACTTCACGCGTGCGGAGACCGTCAAGTCGGTTGCGTCGCCCACCACTTCGCGGGGCAGGCGGACATACGCGCCGTTGGAGGTGGGCGCCCCGCCGGGCAGGGCGAGCGCTTTGCCGCCGTCCGCGCCGGCGACGGACTGGGCGGTGGAGCCGTTCACCAAACTCGCCGTCAGGCCGTTGCCGGAACTGTCCGTGATCTTCCCGGAGGCGAGGTCGTCCTGGTCGAAGGTGTAGCGGGCGGTGGGCTGGGGCGTGTCGGCCGCCTGCGCCGGGCCGGCCGGCGCGGCCAGCAGCCCCGCGCCGACGGCCAGGGCCACGGCGGCCGGGGCCCTGCGGCGCGCGGATCTGTCAGCGGATGGCATGGATTGCGTCCTCAATCCTTGAGTAAGGGTTTCCGGTCGGCCCACATCGGTCGGCTGCTCGTCCACATGCCGTTGTCCGGTGCGGAGATTCCGAGGTGGGCGAGTCGAACCGGTTCGATCGCCTGCGCCCCGAGACGAGAGAGTCTTCGAGGTGGCAGGGATGGTGATCCCGCGCCCCGGGGAAGGTGCGGATCGAGCTCGCGGTTGCCGGAAGGATCGCTTCATCGAACCGGTTCGGGCGAAGCTAGCACCGGGAAACGCGGCCAGCAATCCCTTCGACGCAAGGATCTCCCGGTCTTTCGCCGTGGTGCGGAAATGCCGTCAGAGGTGTTGACAGGCGTGAGGTCAGTTCCTACCTTCGCTTCACGCGAACCGGTTCGACGACCGGTCAGTGCTCCTCGTCCCACCCCCATCCTCACGGCCGGCGGACGCTCCCTCCTCCTGGGTGTCGAACCGGTTCGAGCAAGGAGTTCCACGTGAACATCGGTGAGATCGCCCGGCGGGCCGGTGTCTCGCGGAGCACCGTGTCCTACGCGCTGAGCGGTAAGCGCCCGGTGTCGGAGGACACGCGCCGGAAGATCCAGCAGGTCGTCGACGAGCTGGGCTACCGGCCCAGCGCCAGTGCGCGCGCCCTGGCCAACGGGCGGACCAGCACGATCGGCCTGGTCTTCCCACCGGCCGGGAACCACTACACGGGGATGCAACTGGACTTCATCGGCAGTGTGGTGGAGGCCGCCGCGGTCTACGACTACGACGTGCTGTTGTCACCGAGCGGCGTGGACAGTGACCGCTCGTTCCAGCGGCTGCTGGGGGAGCGGCGGGTCGACGGCGCGATCCTGATGGAGATCAGACTGGAGGACGACCGGGTCGATCACCTGGCCGTGCTGGACTTCCCCGCCGTCGCCATCGGCCGCACCGCGCATCCGGAGGGCCGATGGTGGGTCGGCCTGGACCACACCGCGCTGGCCGAGGCCTGCGTCCACCACCTCGCGGACCTCGGCCACCGCAGGGTCGCCTTCGTCAACCGGCCCGAGCAGCTCCTGCGGGCGGGGTACGAGTCCGCGCACCGGGGACTGGACGGATTCACCAAGGCCGCGGCCGAGCGCGGGCTGACGGTGCGCACGTACTGCTGCGGGGACGACGCCGCCTCGGGCCAGGCCTGTGTGGCGCGGATCCTGCACGACGACCCGGAGACCACGGCCCTCGTCACGCTGAACGAGGCCGCGCTGGGCGGGCTCTACCGAGGGCTGGCCCGGGCGGGCCGCCATGTGCCGCGCGACTTCTCCGTCACCGGGGTCGTGGCCAGCCGCTGGGCGGAGACGGTGACCCCGCAGCTCACCGCGGCGGACGTACCGGCGGCCGAGATGGGCCGGCTCGCCGTCGAGCTGCTGGTGGAGCGGCTCGACCATCCCGCCGCGCCGCCCCGGCACCACCTCCTCACGCCGCCCATCTCCCTGCGGGCCAGCACCGGGCCCGCGGGAGCCACGCCCACCCCGGACACCGGACCCGCATCGACGCCCTGACCACGCCCCACGGGACACCCCGCCCTCCTGCCTCACTCCGCCGAACGTTCGAACCGCACACCAGTGCCGTCAGGCATGCCCGCCCCCACCAACCCCTCGCCCTCGGCACCCGCATGCCAGAAACGAAGGAACCGCGATGAACAGCTTCTCCAGAAGGCGCCGTCTGACTGCCGCGGCCCTGACCGCCCTGGCCGTCGCCACCAGTGCGACCGCCTGCTCCTCCGGCTCGGGCAGCACCGGCGCCAAGGGCGCGGACAGCGGCACGTACACCATCTGGGACCCTTATCCGCAGTTCGACAAGAACTCGAACTGGGTCAAGCTGCTGGACAAGTGCGGCACCCAGGCCGGCGTCAAGGTCAAGCGGACCGGCTTCGACACCAGCGACCTGGCCAACAAGACGCTGCTGGCGGCACAGCAGGGCAACTCCCCGGACGTCCTCATCGTCGACAACCCGGTGGTGTCGACCCTGGCCGAGGCGGGCGTGCTCACCACGACCGACGACAACAAGCTGGACACCTCGAAGGTGGACCCCAACCTGCTCGCGGCAGGCCAGTCGGGTGGGAAGACGTACGGCACACCGATCGGCGCCAACACCCTCGCCCTCTACTACAACAAGGAGGTGCTGAAGAAGGCCGGCGTCGACATCTCCTCGATCAAGGACTGGAAGTCGCTGACGGCGGCGCTCGAAAAGGTCAAGAAGGCGGGCAAGAAGGGCATCACGTTCTCCGCGATCGGGACGGAGGAGGGCAGCTTCCAGTTCCTGCCGTGGTTCTGGGGCGCGGGCGCCGAGCTGACCGACCTCGACTCCGCCCAGGCCGTCTCCGCGCTGTCGCTCTGGAAGGACTGGCTGGAGAAGGGATACGCCCCCAACTCGGTGCTCAACAACACCCAGACGACCAGCTGGCAGGAGTTCGCCAGCGGCGACTACGCGTTCGGAGAGAACGGCACCTGGCAGCTCGCAGGCGCCGAGAAGGCGGGCTTCGACTACGGCGTCCTGCCCATCCCCGCCGCCACCGGACCCAACGCCGCCGCCCCGACCGGCGGCGAGTTCGTCACCCTCCCGGTCCAGGACGACACCGGCCGCTACGCCACCTCGCAGAAGCTGGCGACCTGCCTGACCAGCACCCAGAACCTGTACGACACCGACACCACCCTGTCGTACGTGGCCCCCACCAGCGAGGTCCAGGACAAGCAGGTGGCGGCGAACCCCGACTTGAAGCCGTGGGTCGACGCGGTCAAGACCGCCAAGGGACGCACGAGTGACAACCTCGGCACCAAGTACCCCAAGATCTCCGAGCAGATGTGGAAGGCCGTCCAGTCCGCCCTCAGCGGGGCCAAGTCACCCAAGGACGCGCTCACTTCGGCTCAGAGCGCGGTCAAGTGACGAGGACCCGATGAAGCAGACGACCCATCCGCCGGACCAGCGGTCCGTGCGCGCCCGGAACGGGGCGGCCCCCGCCGCCCCGCCCCCGGCCCCCGCCAGGGCACGCCGCCGGCCCAGCTCCACCCAGTGGGCCGCCTGGGGATTCCTCGCCCCGGTGACCGTCTACCTCGCCCTCTTCTACGCCTATCCGCTCTACCGCAACATCGACCTCAGCCTGCGCGACTACACCGTTCGCTCCTTCGTCCAGGGCGACGCGCCCTTCACGGGCCTGCAGAACTACCAGACCGTCTTCGACGACCCGACCTTCGCCCCGGCGCTGCTCCACACCGTGGTGTTCACCGCCGTGTGCCTGGTCTTCCAGTACGCCATCGGCCTGGCCCTCGCGGTCTTCTTCAACCAGCACTTCCGGCTGTCGGCCACCCTGCGCGCCCTGTTCCTGGTGCCCTGGCTGCTGCCACTGATCGTGTCGGCCTCCACCTGGTCGTGGATGCTCAACAGCGACTCCGGGATCGTCAACGCCGCCCTGCACGCCCTCGGCATCGGGCCGGTGAACTGGCTGACCTCACCGTCGTGGTCGCTGACCTCGGTGATCATCGCCAACATCTGGATCGGCGTCCCCTTCAACCTGGTCGTGCTCTACAGCGGCCTGCAGTCCATCCCCGCGAGCCTGTACGAAGCGGCGTCGCTCGACGGAGCGAACGCCTGGCAGCGCTTCTGGCGCGTGACGTTCCCGCTGCTGCGCCCGGTGTCGGCGATCACGCTGCTGCTGGGCCTGGTCTACACACTCAAGGTCTTCGACATCATCTGGATCATGACCAAGGGCGGCCCGGCGGACTCCTCCACCACCTTCGCCACCTGGTCCTACCAACTGGGCTTCGGCAACCTCCTGCCGGCCTTCGGCCCCGGCGCGGCCGTCGGGAACCTGCTCGTCGTCGCGGCCCTGGTCTTCGGCCTGGTCTACGTGAAGGTCCAGCGAAAGCAGGCGCTGTCATGAACCGAGGCACCAGCCGTACGTGGGGGAAGACAGCCGTCGGTCTGATACTGACCGCGGTCATGCTCTTCCCGGTCTACTGGATGTTCAACGTCTCCCTCACCCGCGACCAGGACATGCGCAAGAGCCCTCCGGACCTCCTGCCGGTCCACGGCACCCTGTCCGGCTACCGCACCGTCCTCGACGAGCAGTTGCCCTATCTCGGCACCAGCCTGGTCATCGGCCTGGGCACCGTCGTCCTGACCGTGGCGCTGGCCGCGCCCGCCGGCTACGCACTGGCCAAGCTGCGCCCGCGTGGCGGCGGCGTCCTGAGCTTCCTGCTGCTGGCCGCCCAGATGATCCCCGGCATCATCATGGCGATGGGCTTCTACGCCATCTACCTCAGCCTCGGCATGCTCCAGTCCGTCCCCGGGCTCATCGTCGCCGACTCCACCCTGGCCGTCCCCTTCGGCGTGCTCATCTTCACCGCGTTCATGTCCGGGATCCCCGGCGAACTGCTCCAGGCCGCGAAGACCGACGGCGCGGGCCCGTTGCGCACCTTCTGGTCGATCGTCCTGCCGATGAGCCGCAACGCGGTCGTCACCGTGTCGCTGTTCGCGTTCCTGTGGTCCTGGTCCGACTTCGTCTTCGCCAGCACCCTCGTCAACGGCGGCACCCATGAGCCGATCACGCTCGGCATCTACCACTACATCGGCAACAACAACCAGGAGTGGAACGCCATCATGGCCACCGCCGTCGTGGCCTCCCTGCCGGCCGCGGTCATCCTCGTCCTCGCCCAGCGCTATGTCGCCGCCGGGGTGACCGCCGGCGCCGTCAAGGACTGACTTCCCCGAGGACTGACTTCGCTTCCCCCTTCGCCACGGCCTCACCGTCCCTTCGCCGGACGGCCGGCCCCCCTGCCCGAGAAACGAGTGACACCTCATGACCGCCGCCCGATCCGGCCCGGCCTTCTCCGTCCACGACATCCCGTTCAGCATGTACGGATCCTGGTTCGACATCTCGCCCGTGGTGGCGGAGAAGACGTACGCCGAGGACCTCCACCTCGTCTCCCACCAGAACGGCATGCATGCCGTTCTGCGCCTGACACCCCTGGACACGGCGACGGGCGACCGCGCCGAGACCCGCGTCGAGGCGACACCGGCCCTGCTCAGCTGGATCAGCCCGGCCGGGCGCGTCGACCTCGCCTACGAGTCGCCGGACACCGTACGCCTGCGCGGTGCGGGGCTGCCCCTGCGCGTCTGCGCGGCCGCCCCGACGCTGACCCCGTTCAGCGGCACCTACTTCTTCCACGACGCGGCCGCCCACGCGTACGTGTTCACCTCGTACGAGACCGGACGCCGCTACCGCGTCACCGTGCTCTCCGGCACGGTGGCCGACACCTTCGGCAGCCAGGCCCTGGGCGGCGCCGACCGCGGCCTCACCCTCGCCGCCGACACGGACGCGCGGGCTCCCTGGGAAATCGCGATCGAGGAACTCGACACCGCCCGCCCGCCGTACACGCCCACGGAAACCTTCGACAAGATCGTCGAGGCCGCGCAGAACTCCTTCGCGGACTTCGTCGACACGGTCGCCCCCTGGCGCTCCTCCGCCACCCCGGCCGCCGAACTCGCCGCCTACGTCGTGTGGTCCGCGACCGTGCGTCCGACGGGGCTGGTCACCCGGCCCGCCGTCCTGATGTCCAAGCACTGGATGGACAAGGTCTGGAGCTGGGACCACTGCTTCAACGCCCTCGCCCTGGCCCCGGGCCACCCGGAGCTGGCCTGGGACCAGTTCTCGCTGCCCTTCGACCACCAGGACGAGACCGGGGCGCTGCCCGACTCGGTCACCCACTCCGAGGTCCTCCACAACTTCGTCAAACCGCCCATCCACGGCTGGGCCTTGGGCCACCTGCGTCGTCGGCTGACCACGTCTCCCAGCCGGGCGGAACTGACCGAGACGTACGACAGGCTGTGCCGCTGGACGGACTTCTGGATCACCGCACGGCGCGCTCCCGGCTCGGCACTGCCCCACTACCAGCACGGCAACGACAGCGGCTGGGACAACGCCACCACCTTCGACCCCGAACGCGTGGTCGTCACCGCGGACCTGGCCGCCTTCCTCACCCTCCAACTGCACGAACTCGCCGACCTCGCGACGCACTTGGACAGACCGGACGAGGCCCGCCAGTGGACGAGAGCCGCCGAGGCCACCCGGACCGCGATGCTCGACCACCTCTGGACCGGTGACCGCTTCGTCGCCCGCGGAGTCGACAGCGGCGACACCTGGCACACCTCCAGTCTCCTCGACCTGATGCCCATCGTGCTGGGCGAGCATCTGCCGGACGACGTCAAGGGCGTGCTGGCCGACCGCATCGAGGCCCACCTGACCCCGCACGGCCTGGCCACCGAGCTGCCGACCTCGCCGCACTACCTCTCCGACGGCTACTGGCGCGGCCCGATCTGGGCTCCCGCCACCGTCCTCATCGAGGACGGCCTGCGCCGCGCCGGCCACCTCCGACTGGCCGACGACATCAGCGCCCGCTTCCGCGCCCTGTGCGAAACCCACGGCTTCGCCGAGAACTTCGACGCCCTCAACGGAACGGGCCTGCGCGACCGCGCCTACACCTGGACCGCCAGCAGCTACCTCCTCCTCGCCGAAGCCCACGCACACCGCGGCGGCCACTGATTCCGAGGGCCCGCGATCGGCGGAGTTGATGCGATGCGGCAACGTGCGGCGGTCACTGCTGTCAGGGCCATACGGTGTGAGGGAATGACCTCAACGCGCGTGTCACGGAGGGCCTTCAACGCAGGCCACGATCGACGACTTGGAGCATCCGCCGTCGACCGCGGCCCAGTCGCGAGTCGGCGGCACGGCCGGCCGCCGGTGCGGCGCGTCCTGCCGGGGCAGCTGCCGCGCCGCTTCGCGGCTGTCACCGTGGCGCACCTGCTGAACCACACCAGCGGACTGCCCGATCACGTCGGCATCCCGGAGCCGGAGACCGCGGAGGAGGTGTTCTGCCACCGCTTCGACCACTGGACGCCGCAGGAGTGGGTGGCGACCGCGACGCACGGACCGCCGAAGTTCGCCCCGGGCACCCGGCAGGAGTATCGCGGCATCAACTACTTACTGGCAGCACTGATCGTCGACAAGGTGACCGGCCGCCCGTACGGGGAGGCCGTCACGGCCCGCATACTGCGTCCGCTGGGCCTGGCGCGCACCGTCGTGCCCGGCGACGAGCCGCGCATCCACGGCCGGCATGTGCACGGCTATCTGCGGATGGCCGACGGCAGCCTGCGGGACATCACTCCGTGCAGTTCGAGGTCGTCCTGGACCGATGACAAGCGCACCGTCCACCACAGGGCGACCGCCCTCCCAGCGGCCCTCGACGAGTGAGCAAGTCGGCGACCGAGCGACCTGAAGCAGCTGCCTACGGCGTGCCGGGAAGCCGAACCATGACGAGGAGACCGCCGGCGGGGCGGGGGACGAGGTCCAGGGTCCCGCCGTGGGCGCGCACGATGCTGTGCACGATGGCAAGGCCGAGGCCGACGCCCGTCGTTCCACCGGTGACGTCGAGCGTGATCCCGCGCTGTTCGGCGAGGGGGAGCAGGGTTTCGGCGGCCTCTTCGGCGACGAGGGAGAGATCGACGCTCTCGCGGGTGAAGTTCCCGCGGTCGCTGCGGCTGAGCAGCAGGAGGGCCTCGGTGAGGTCGATCGCGCGTACGTTGACGGCCTGCAGGCGTGCGAGGAGTTCGTCTCGGTCCCGCGAGGGGTCCCTGCGGGCGACGTCGAGCAGCGTCTGCGAGATGGCCAGCGGGGTGCGCAGTTCGTGGGAGGCGTTCGCGGCGAACCTCCGCTGCTCGGCGACGTGCGACTCCAGTTGTTCGAGCATGGCGTCGAACGCGTCGGCGGATTCACGGAATTCGTCCTGGCGGCCCGCCATGCGGATCCGGTGGGACAGCGATCCGTTCCCGGCCCTCCGTGCCGCGGCGGTGATCTGGGTGAGCGGTGCGAGCATCCGGCCGGCGAGGATCCATCCCCCGACGAGGCCGAACACGAGCAGGAGGACCATCGCCACGGCCGCGGCGGGGAAGAAGGTGCGCACAAGGAGGTAGCGGTTGGGTGAGATCCCGAGAAGGCCCTGGGAGTTGTCGGGTACGTAGCGCAGCAGGAACCCCCACACCACGGCCAGCAGGAGAGCGCCGGCTACGGCGAGGAACCCGGCGTAGCTGAGGGTGAGTTTCAGTCGGACGCTCAGCCCTGGGCGTCTACGCACGCGTACTGCCGGGGCGGGTGGTGTCTGGGCCGGCGGCGATGCGGTAGCCGACACCCGGCACCGTGGCGATGATCCACGGTTCGCCGAGCCGTTTGCGCAAGGCCGAGACGGTGATGCGGACGGCGTTGGTGAAGGGGTCGGCGTTCCCGTCCCAGGCCCGCTCCAGCACCTCTTCGGTGCTGACGACCACGCCTTCGGCGGCGACGAGGACTTCGAGCACGGCGAATTGTTTGCGGGTGAGCGCGACGTAGCGTCCGTCGCGGAAGACCTCCCGGCGGAAGGGGTCGAGCCGCAGGCCCGCGATCTCGCGGACCGGAGGCCGGGCGTACGCGCGCCTGCGGTCGAGCGCCCGCAGCCGCAGGACGAGCTCCCGCAGCTCGAACGGCTTGGTGAGGTAGTCGTCGGCGCCCAGCTCGAAACCGGACGCCTTGTCGTCGATCCGGTCGGCGGCGGTGAGCATGAGGATCGGGATGCCGCTGCCGGAGGCGACGATACGCCGGGCGACCTCGTCGCCGGTCGGGCCGGGGATGTCGCGGTCGAGGACCGCGAGGTCGTAGGAGTTGACGCTGAGCAGTTCCAGGGCGCAGTCGCCGTCGCCCGCGATGTCGGCGGCGATCGCCTCCAGCCGCAGACCGTCACGGACGGCTTCGGCCAGGTAGGGCTCGTCCTCCACGATCAGTACGCGCATGTCCGAAGCCTAAGCAGCACCACATATCGCCGACGTATGCGAAGGCGTGTGCCCACCGTGCACGCCGGACACGCGCTCAGTCCGCCGGCGCGAGCGCGGGGCGAGGCCGGTCCGACGGCGCTTGCGCCTCCGCACGCCACCAGCGGCGTGACGCCAGTCCGGCCAGCACGGCGCCGGCGGCGTTGACCAGTACGTCGTCCACGGAGGACACCCGGTCCAGCCGCAGGACGTACTGGGCGGTTTCGACCAGGACCGAGCAGCCCGCCCCGAGCGCCAGGATCCGCGGCACGGACGCCAGCGCCGCGAACCGTATCGGGGCGAAGAACCCCAACGACGCGAAGACCAGCAGGTTGCCGACGATCCCGAGCGACCCCATCATGACCAGGTCCCGCAGCGGTACCAGGCTCACCCGGGCGGGCACGGTGCCGGCCCCTGCGCCCGGAATCATGGTCAACCACAGGAACGGCACCGTCCCGTGAACCATGCCCACCTCGGCCAGCGACATCCGCCACGCCGATACGACGCCCGCGGCACGCCGACGGCACGCCAGAACCCACACCACCAGCGCGGCCAACGGCAGCGCCACCAACGTCATGAGCACCACACCGTTGAACGTGTCGAAGCAGCCGTGCCACCGCCCGGCCATGCACCTCGGAGCGGACATCATGAGCGGCCGCCGCACGACGAACACGGCGCTCGCCATACCGAGGATCGCCAGGCCGAGGAACACGACCCTGCGCGTGCGGCGGGGCGGTGCTGACAGGGATGCGTTGTGGTCCATGCCCCCATTGCAGACGGCGGGCCGTTGCGGCGGCGTATGCGAATGTCGATACCCCCGCGATACACGGAATCCCCCGCATCGAGGAACTGGCGCAAGCCGGCGGCGAGATGCTCCCGCCGCTGGTGATCGCGCCTGCCCAGCTACTGCGGGTGCCGGAAGATCGCGCTGCTGAGCGTCTGCGCCCGCGTTCGGCCAAGCCGTCGCCGGCTGACCGGCATCAGCCCTGCGGTTCCTGCGGTTTCACCTCGGCCTCACGGAGATTCTGGTCCCTGAGCTCGACACGTGCCTCCGTGCGATGGCTGCGCGCGATGTAGTCGCGTACCACCACTTCGATGGCGTCCTGAGGCGATCCGACTCCGGCCAGGACCATCACCTCCACCACCAACTCCGCATCGAGACTGATGTTGACTTTGGCCACGGCTCTCCCCTTCGTCACGTCGCCCCCGGACTCTAACCGCTCAAGACCCGTTCCCGCGCGACTGATTGCTGTGACTGCTGTGACTGCTGTGTCTGCTCTGGCTGCCCTGAAGGCCCGCACCGCGTTTGAGTCAGACCTCCTCGGCGTCCCAGGCGAAGACGAGTCGGCTGTGCTGCTTGTCCAGGATGAGCCCCTCGGACATCTGCCGGACGTCGGTGCCGACGGGTTACACGGCCAGTTGCGGACAGCCGTGGCCGCGTACGCGCCGGTCCCAGTGCGGAACCGCACTCTTCCTTCTGGGCTACGCGGCTCTGAGGGCCGTGCTCGGCACCGGCCGAGTCAGGGACCGGCTGATCGGCGCCGCTGCCGCCGTCCCGCTGGGCTGGGCCACCTCGTTCGCAGGCTGGGCGCCCATGGCCGCCATGACCGCCGTCCTGGAGACCGTCGCTGTCATCGACCGCCTCACAGCCAACGGCCCTCAGCCGCCGGGCGACGCCGACACGGGCGCCTAGGTGCCTTCTGATCACTGGATCGTTGGTGCGGTCGTGAGGGATGGGGGAGACTCTGACGCCGCGTGGGAGGTGACCGCGCCGTTGCCGCCGCCCGCGGGGCGGGCTCGTGGCCGGTGGCGGGATCACGGCCAGGTTCTCAAGGGCATCATGTTCAAGTTCCGCACCGGCCACCTGCCCTGAGGAGACCTGCCCGAGACGTGTGGCCCGCAGCAGACCGTCCACGGACGCTTCGACAAGGCCGCCTACCGGCGCCGCAACTTCGTCGAACGCTGCTTCCACCGGCTCGCAAATGGCACGGCATCCAATGGCACGGCATCCAATGGCGTGGCATCGCCACCCACTACGACCTCACCAGGAAGGGCACTTCCTGGTGAGGTGGCTGTTTCGCTGACCGAGGGGCTACTCGAACGGCACGTTGACGCAGGCAAGGCGCGCACCGGCCGTTCCGGCGTGGCCCTCGTGCGACGAGGTGGCCATCTCGTGCAGCACCACCGAGCGGGCGCCACCTTCGCGGAACCGCCAGTCGACGATGGCTATGGAGCGGTCCGAACCGTCCTTGTTGGTGGTCAGGTCCAGCCACACCTCGTTGCGCGGGTTGGCGAAGTCGGGGTCGACCGAGGGCTGCACCGGGTCCAGCTTGTTCTGGTAGTGCGGCCCGGAGTCCGCGGGCAGTTCACCGCAGGGCTTGGTGTGGACGTGGGCGCCGTAGACACGGTGGGGGACCAGATCCCTCAGGCGCAGTTCGATCCTCGTTCCGCCGCTGCGTCGCAGTTCCTCCTTGACCTGGACCCTGCTGGACGCGGGCACCAACTCGGTGTCGTAGGTCACGGCTTCAGCCTTGGGCGCTGCGCTCACCGGGGAGAAAGTCGTCTTGACAACGACCTTGCGGACGGGGGACTTGGCTTCCTTCGACTCGGTTGCCCCGGCGGTCGCCACTACGCCGATGCCGATGGCGGCGGCACCGACGCCGGCGACAGCGGCGAGGAGACCCTTGTGCTTGATGGTGATCCTGTGCTTGGGCAAGGTCATACTCCAGTTCAGGGGGGTGAAGCGACGTGCAGGCAGGCGGCGTTGAGGACAGCCGCAGGTAGCGCGTGTGCCGATGAGGGCTGAAACCATGGTGATCTCTGAGGTGCGCGTGATGAAGAGGCGTGAGCGTCGCGTCAGCATTCGGTAAGCACTGCCGCCGCCGTCCTCGTCCCACGCCGATCGGTCCCGTGTCCCCGAAGCGCTTCGATGTTGCTGCGAAGCCTGCCGATGGGCGCCGGGGCGAGGGCATGTACGAGCGGTCCGTCGCCAACGTCGTCGAGAACGTGGCTTCCCACTCACACCTGACATCCAGCTCAGCGGCCAGCCGCCAGCCGCCTGCCGTCTGGCGCCTGACGCCAGCCACCCAGCGACAGCGGCCAAGTGACTGTCTCGCCCGGTTCGCCGCCGATGCCGCCGCGCTCTGCTCGGCACCCTCGCCGGGGTAGGCGTCGCGCTGCCGACGGCCCTCTGCTGCGCCAGACCCGTGATGCCGGTCGGCGATGCCCAGGCGGAACTGGACCGGTCGGTACCCGATGACCGCCCACCGGGCCGGCCCGCCGGGGCTCAGTTCCGGACCGGGGGCGAGCACTGCAAAGGCGTGGAGAGCGTCGGCCGGATCCGAACTGGACCACCGCGCCGGGGGAGACGTCCGGGCGGGCCGGGTGCAGGCGTGCGGCGTGGCGCCATCGGCCGATGCTGTCACTCCGATTACGGCGTATCCACCTGTGCACGGCAGCCAGGGGATCTCGGGGCCATCCGGCGCGCTGGATGCCCAGCGCGACTCGGCGCCGGGTCTCGCTACGGGGACCACTGGCACGCTGCTGCGAACCTCCGTAGGCGCATGGACGCCGAGCGTATTTCTACTCCAGCAGCTTTTCCCGTGTGCAGTAACTTGCCAACGCGCCCTGGGAACAGCCAGTCGTCGCAAAGCAGAACAACCGGAGGATCGCCCATGCCCCGAGAGGCTCCGTACCTCGCCGTAGCCGACGTGCTGCGCGCACGGATTCTCGCGGGAGAGTGGGAGATCGGCGAGCGCCTGCCGTCCCGGGCACGGCTCGCCGAGGAGTACGGGGTCGGGCGCAACGTCATGCAGAGGGCGATGGCCCGTTTGATCATCGATGGTCTACTCGAAGGACGCGCAGGCTCAGGCACCTACGTCCGCACCCCGCGCGAGCGCCTGCGGCTGGTCCGCTCGCGGCACCGCGAACGCCGACGTGGCTCCTCCCCCTGCTCCGAGGCGAGGGAGCGGGGCAGGGCCGATGCCTGGGATTCCCACAGCCAGGTGCGCGTCCCCGCCCCTGAAGAAATCGCCGAGCGGCTCGGGATCAGGCCCGGAGACCTCTGCGTCCACACCCAGTACGAGTTCCTCGCCGACGGGCAGCCCGTCCAGCTCTCCGAATCCTGGGAGCCGATGGCTATCACGGAGGGAACGCCGATCGTGCTGCCCGAGAGAGGCCCCCTGGCAGGGAAGGGGGTGGTCGAGCGCATGCGCTCCATCGGCGTGGTCATCTCGACTGTGGTCGAGGTTCCGCGCCCGGCACGTGCCACCCAGGCACAGGCGAACCTGCTGGGGATCAGCGTGGGGGACCTCGTTCTCCAGATCGAGCGCACCATCTACGACACCGACGGACGCCCGGTGGAGACCGCCGACATGGTCATTCCGGACGTGCGTCGGGAAGTGGTCTACGAGTTCGGAGTCGACCGTCCGTAGCCGTCGTAGCCGTCGTAGCCGTTGAAGCCGTTGAAGCCGTTGAAGTGCGTGAGGCCGGTGAGGCCGGTGAAGCTATAGGGCGGTTGGGGCGACTTTTCACTTCCGACCGCAGGAGACACGAATGTCAAAAACATCCCGGCTCGGACTCCTGGGAGATCGGGACTTCGGGCGTTTACTTGCTGCCACCGCGCTCGGTCAACTGGGCGACCGCATCATCTTTTTGGCGATGCCACTGGTTGCCGTCATGGCATTGAATGCTGACGAGTTCCAGGTCGGGTTACTGGCCGCGATGACGACAGCGGGCTCGCTCCTGGTCGGGCTGCCGGCAGGCGCGTGGGTGGACCGGATGCGGAAGCGATCGGTGATGATCAGCACTGATCTCGTTCGCGCGCTGGTCCTGTTGACGATACCGGTGGCGTGGTGGGCCGACCTTCTTACCGTCTGGTGGCTTTACGCAGTTGCCTTGGTTCACGGGGTGCTGACCGTTTTCTTCGACGTCGCGTACGTCAGCTATCTCCCGCACTTGGTGGGCCGCAGCAGTCTTATGGAAGGAAACTCAAAACTTTCTGCAGTGCGCTCGGTGACCAGTATAAGTGGGCCCACGGTGGCGGGGCCGCTGGTCGGCCTGGTTGGTGCCCCTGCAACGCTCCTGGTGAGCTCCGTCGGCATGGCTGTGTCGGGGCTCCTCGCTCTCACTATCCGCAGACGTGAACCGAAGCCAGAGCCGAGTGAGCGTCCTCAACTGGGGCGAGAAATCAAGGAAGGATTGAGGTTCGCCCTCAAGCATCCCGTCCTACGCGCGATCATGCTGGCAGATGCGATATTCAACCTCTTCCTGGTCATGTACCAAACCATGTTGCTGGTCTTCTTGGAGCGCGAGATAGGTCTCCAGCCTTTCGGTATCGGCCTAGTTCTGTCCGGGATGGGGTGCGGCGCCTTGCTCGGCGCAGTGGTGGCAACCAGGATCTCCAAGTGGACCGGACAGGGTCGGGTCATCTGGCTCGCGGCACTGGTCACTTGTCCGTTGACCTTCCTCATGCCGTTGGCGCGACCGGGCTGGAGTGTGTATGTGGCGGCAATCGGACTTGCGGCTCTTTCCCTGGGCGGAGTCGTTCGCGTTGTGGCTCAATCGAGCTTCCAACAGGCCCTGACACCGGATCGACTCTTGGGGCGGATGACCGCAACAGCTCGGTTCGTGTCCTGGGGTGGTATTCCTGTCGGTGGGCTTTTGGGTGGAGTTTCGGGTTCTGTGTTCGGAGCAACAGGCACCTTGTGGATCGGTGCAGCCGGTATGACGGTGAGCGTCCTCCCGAACTTCCTGTCGCCGCTCCGAACCATGCGTCGCTAGGAGTTCGAGCAGCTGTGGGCTGAGGGAAAGGCTGACTCTCGGCGGTTCGGCCTGACCTGGCGGGCTGGGGCTCGCTCGAAGCAGGTGTCCTCGGTGTGATGCTTGCCCTGGGCGATCTTCCGGCCGTAGTGCCCCCGCGAAGCCGGGTTGGCGCGGGCGGCGAATGCGGAGGGGAAGTAGAGCCGCTTTGGACCGTCCCACGTGGCCGTGATCTACGTGCCACGTCGCGGTTGTCCCGTCCCGCTAGACGTTCTCCCTGTCACGCTTGATCTTGGTGGTTTGGCTGCCCTGACACTTCACTACCGGGGGCGGCCGCTTGTTACTCTTTCCGATCATGCGAGCCCTCTTCCCAGGATCCTTCGACCCGGTCACTCAGGGGCACCAGGACGTACTCCGGCGCGCTGCCCCGCTGTTCGACGAGGTCGTCGTATGCGTGATGTTCAATTCGAACAAGACCGGCCGCTTCCCCATCACGGAACGGCTGGACCGGCTCCGCGCGGCAGCAACCGACTTGAGCAACGTCACGGTCGACTCCCACACGGGCGGCCTGTTGGTCGACTACTGCCGCCGAGTCGGAATCGACGTCGTCATCCGGGGAGTCCGCGGCGTTCCCGACCTGGACTACGAAATGCCGATGGCCCGCATGAACCACGAACTGGCCGGAGTCGAAACGTTCTTCATCGCCGCAGACCCCGTCCTGGCCCACATCTCCTCCACCCTCGTCACCGCGGTGAGTCAAAAGGACCGCGTCCGCGAATGATGATTTAGAGATCGTCTCAACTGGCTTGATCACTAGGCTGGCGACTGTGGTAGCGATGGTCGAGCGTCTGGTGCCGGACGGGTTGTGGCAGCTGTTTCAGCGGGTGGTGCCAGCCGCTCCGGTACGGCCTCAGGGCGGAGGCAGGCGCAGGTATGGAGACCGACAGGTGCCGGCGGCCATCGTGCTCGTGGCCACGACAGGCTGTACATGGCGCCAACTGCCGCTTTTCTTCGGACCGTCCGGTGCGACCGCGCACCGGCGCTTCACCGAGTGGAGCCGGGCCCGGGTGTGGGGCAAACTCCACCGCCTGATTCTGGACGAGCTCGGTGCTCGCGGCACCATGGACTGGTCGCGGTGCGCGATCGACTCCGTCAACATGAGGGCAGCGAAAGGGGGGATCTCACGGGTCCGAATCCTGTAGATCACGGCAAGAAGGGATCAAAAATCCACTTGCTCACAGAGCGGACCGGCCTGCCTCTCTCAATCGGCATCTCCGCCGCGAACACCCACGACAGCCAGCGGCTGGAGCCCCTTGTCCGGGGTATCCCTCCCATCCGCTCCCGACGCGGACCCCGGCGGCGACGTCCGGCCAAGCTCCACGGTGACAAGCGCTACGACTACGACCACCTGCGCCAATGGCTCCGGTCCCGGAACATCACCCCGCGCATTGCCCGCAAGGGCATCGAGTCCTCCCAGCGGCTGGGCCGCCACCGTTGGACCGTGGAACGGACGGTGGCGTGGCCGGCGGGGTGCCGCCGCCTGCACCGTCGTTATGAACGCAAGGCCGACCACTTCCTGGCCTTCGCCGATCTCGCCGCTGCCCTGATCTGCTACCGAAGACTGGCGACCTGACCGACGACGGACGGCAGCCTGGCATGATCCGTAACGTAATCCGGATGATCCCGCACTGCCGCTGGCCTGCTGCTCAGCGTCGATCCATCCCGACGAGGTGCCCCATGACCCACTACCTGGCTGCCACCATGGCCATGCTCGGGCCGGCCCAGAACCGCTATGCAGAGCCGTCGGCATGGGACCGCCTCCACGCTGATCTCGGCATCCAGCTGCCGCCCGACTACCGGGCCATCGTCGACGCCTACGCCCCGGTCCAACTCAACGGCCACCTGTACCTCTCCCACCCGGCGACCAAGCGCTGGAACCTGGGCCAGCAGATCCGGGACACCGTCCAGGCGTGGTCCGAGGTGCCCTGGGACGAGCTTGACCTCGACGCGGATGAGGATCCCCGCCAACTCTTCGGACTCGAGGAGTTGAGCTTCGGTACCCGCAGCGGCCTGTGGCCGATCGCCAGCACCGACCGAGGAGAAACAATCTTCCTTGACGCAGCGGCCGATGCCACGAGGCTGTTGGTCAACTATGACGAAACCTGGGTAGAGCACCGCACGAGCTTCACGGAGTGGCTCTATCGCTACCTGGTCGGCGAAGACATGACTGGCCCCAACAGCTCAGCCTTCTACCCCGGCTCTGTGAAACTGCAGCACCTCCCCATGTCCGCCGACGAACGCCCCGAGCCCTGGTACGGCCCAGACCGCGGCATGTGAGACGCCTGCACGGCCGGGGATGGCCCCAAACGAGACGTCCTCTCGCTGTTTGTTGCCCTGGTCCTCTACACCGACGGGCTCATCGAACGCCGCGTCGAGAGGACCTCGACGTCGGTCTGGGCCGGCTCACCGACCCGCTCGCCGCCCACCCCCTCACTGCGCTCCCGGGCCCTTGGCCGACGTCCCGTTGTCCCGCCTCGGCTTCAGCGGGGGCGGGGGCGGGGGCGGGGGCGGAGACGACGACTTCGCCCTCGTGGTCGTCCGGCCGTAGTCCTCGTACAGCGTCATCAAGGGCGCTGACCAGGCCGTTCGAGGACTGGAGACCGAGGACCATGCACGTTCACGGTGGTACCGCGCCGAGCAGCCCGACGCCCTCCCGCGGGGCCTCCTCCGCCGCGAACGGCCTCGCTTCCGCCCCGAACTGCCCAACAGCCGGAAACCTGTTGAAACGATGGAGTCATGACCACCTTCCTGACACCACAACAGCTCGCCGGCCGCACCTCCGCCGCCGTCGACGCGGCCGTCGCTGCGGGGCGCGAGCTCGGCCTGACCGTCACCGACGCCACGGTGCTCCACGACGTCTTCTCCGTCGTCGTCCACTTGGCGCCCTCGCCGGTCGTGGCCCGGGTTCCCACTGTCCTGCCGCACCCGGACGACCTGGCCGCGCTCGCGCGCCGCCAGCAGGATGAGCTGGATGTGACACGCTGGCTCGCCGACCAGGGAATCCCCGTGATCGCGCCCAGCCCGCTCGTGCCGCGGGAACCCGTGCGGCGCGACGGTTTCTCGATGACGTTCTGGCCGTTCGTCCCGGAGGACCGGGACAAGGAACCCGACTACGTGGCGAACGCCGAGAGCGTCGCCGACCTGCACGCGGCCATGCGCACCTACCCGGGCCGCCTGGAGTTCCTGTCCGCGGCCGATCCGCGGTTCATCGCAGAAAGTCTCGCCCTGCTCGACCGACACCCCGCCCTGATCGGCGCGGCGGAGTTGGACCGCGCCCGCCGCGAGTGGGAGGTCCTCGAACCTCTCGTGCGCTCACGCACGGCCTTCGAGGCCCGGTTCCCCGGCATCGACCTCCAGCCCATCCACGGCGACTCCCCGCCCGCGAACATCTTCTCCGGGGTGGACGGCGACCTCTACGCCGACTTCGAACTGGTCACGCTGGGACCCGTCGAGTGGGACCTGGCCGCTCTCGGACCGGAGCACGCATCCGCCTACAACCGCGGCGCGCGGCGCAACGGCACGAGGCCGCTCGACGAGGAGGTCCTGGGCTTCGTCAACGCCCTGGGCATGCTGCGGGTCGTCGCCGCTCTCACGCTGGTCCCGCAGTTGCCCGAGCTGACGGAGTACCTCAGGCCCGCCGTCGACCACTGGCAGACGACGCCCTTCGCGGGCGGCATGAACGGCTGTCCGTGAAGCTGGCGAACCTCTTGAGTGCGAGATCGAGTCCGGCCGTCATTTCCCATTCCCATCATTCATCTCGGCGTCATTCCTCTCGGCATCGCGAGCATCGTTGGGCGGCGCCTCCCGTCGCTCTGTGACCCATGCCACACGCAGTTCCTGTCAGCAATCGGGGCGCTGTTCCGCTCAACCCACCGGGAGCAAGCGAACCGACAGGAGTGACACATGAAGCACCGCATCGTCGTCCTCGGCGCCGGCTATGCCGGGGCCTACGTGGCCGGGAACCTGGCCCGCCGGCTTTCCCCGGCGGACACCGAGATCACCGTGGTCAACGCTGAACCGGAATTCGTCGAGCGGCTGCGGCTGCACCAGTTCGCGGCCGGCCAGGAGATCGAGGCCCGGAAGCTCGCCGACGTCTTCGCGGGCACGGGGATACGGCTGCGCCTGGCCCGTGTCAGCGCCGTCGACCCCGACCGTCAGGTCGTCGCCGTAGCCGGTGCCGGTGCCGGTGCCGATGTCGATGTCGACGGCCGCGGCGAGCTCGGCTACGACACGCTTTGCTACGCGCTCGGCAGCCACGTCGCCGACCGCGGCGTGCCCGGCGTGGCCGAGCACGCCTTCGACGTCACCGGCCGGCCCTCGGCGCTGCGCCTGCGCAAACGCCTGGACAGCCTGGACGGCCGGGACAGCCGGGGCAGCCGGGGCAGGCGAGGTGAAGGCGGGAGTGTGCTGGTCGTCGGCGACGGGTTGACCGGTATCGAGACCGCCACCGAGATCGCCGAATCCCGGCCCGGCCTGTCCGTGACGCTGGTCGCCCACGGCGAGCTGGGCGCCCGGCTCTCCGCCGGAGCCCGCAGCCACCTGCGCCAGGCATGCGACCGGCTGGGCATCACCGTCCTGGAGCACACCAGCGTCGAAGCCGTAGAAGCGACGCGGGTGCTGTGCGCCGACGGCACCGCCCTGGCATCCGACGCAACCGTGTGGACGGCCGGGTTCGCGGTCAGCCCCATCGCCGCCGCCAGCGGGCTGGAGGTCACCGAGAACGGTCGGATCGTCGTCGATCGCACCATGCGGTCGGTCTCGCACCCGGACGTCTACGCCGTCGGCGACAGCGCCCACGCCATCGGCGACAACGGCCGGCCGCTGCCGATGTCCTGCGCTTCGGCCGGCTACACGGGCCGGCAGGCCACGGACGCGATCGTGGGACGCCTGACCGGCCGCAAGATCGCGAACATCAAGCTGGCCTACCCGGGCAATCACATCAGCCTCGGGCGCCGGGACGGGATCCTGCAGATGGTCGACGAGGAAGCGCAGGCAAAGCCGGGGTATGTGGGCGGCAGGAAGGCGGCGCGGATCAAGGCGGGCATCCTCAAACTCTCTCTGTGGGGCATCTCGCACCCGACCTTCGGCGTGCCCAGGCGCCGGCGCCGCCTGGCCACCACGCCGGATACGTCCGTCGAGAAGGCGGTCGCGTAACTGTCCAGCCGCCTAGGGTGATCCCCGTGGACAACACCGCCACTGACCGCTTCGACACCAGCCGGTTCGAGGCCAGCCGGAACCGGCTGGCCTCCCTGGCGTACCGGCTGCTGGGCTCCGCCGCCGACGCCGAAGACGCCGTGCAGGACGCCTTCCTGCACTGGCAGGCCGCCGACCGGCAGCGGATCCAGGTGCCGGAAGCATGGCTGACCAAGGTCGTCACCAACCTGTGCCTCGACCGGCTCCGCTCAGCACGAGCCCGCCGCGAACGCACCGTCGGCGCCTGGCTGCCCGAACCGCTCCTCGACGGCGACCCGATGCTCGGCCCGGCCGACACCTTCGAGCAGCGCGAATCGGTCTCCCTGGCCGTACTGACTCTCATGGAGCGCCTGTCACCCCTGGAGCGGGCCGTCTACCTCCTGCGCGAAGCGTTCTCCCACAGCCACGCCGAGATCGCCGAGATCCTCGACATCACCGAGTCCGCGAGCCAGCAGCACCTCCACCGTGCCCGCCGCCGCATTACCGCCGCGCGCCGCCGGGGCGGCGGCGAGGTCGATCCCGCATCCGCCCGCAGGGTCGTCGAGGAATTCCTCGCCGCTGCCACCTCGGGCCGCACCGAACGGCTGGTGGCGCTGCTCACCGACGACGCGACCGCGATCTCCGACGGTGCCGGCCTGACCAAGACGCTGCTGCAGTACGACACTCCGCAGCGCATCGCCGCCATCGCACGGGCCGGCTTCAAACCCACACCGGCGAAACGGCGCCTTGCCGGCGGCACGCCCGCCATCCACTACGCGCTCGTCAACGGCGCCCCCGCCATCCTCGCCGTGGTCGGCGACCAGGTCGTCGGCGCCGTGACGTTCGACATCGCCAACGGCAAGATCGCAACCGTGCGCGGCATCGCCGCCCCCACCCGCCTCGCCCGCCTCACCGGAGCCTGGCGGCAGCACGAACCGGACACGCCGCTCATCGCCCAGTGGTGAGCCGACGCCGACCGCGGCCAGGCGCAGAGGTCCCACCCGACTGCGACGAACCGCTCCCGGGCTGTTCGGACGTCACCAGCCGCCTGCGGACAGCATGCAGCGGCTCGCCGCCGTCCCGCCCGCCACCGTTCAGCGGCTGCTGGGCGGCAGCGACGGCCGTACCGCGGCTGACCGGGCTCGTGGCATCGACCCGCGTCCCGTCGTGCCCCGCGCCTTGCCCGCTCCCGCGACCGTCCCCACCGTCTCGACCGCCACCTCCTGGCGGGGGCCGAAGTTCGTGCTGCTCTGCTCTGCTCTGCTCTGCTCTGCTCTCACCGAGCCGTCCGCCCACGAAGACGGCCTGCGCAGTGCTCGCCTACCAGCTGATGGACGCCGCCGACCTGCAGCGTGGCCGCCTCACAGCCGTTGTACTGAAGGGCGAGGACCTCGTCGAGGCCGATCACTGAACGGAGGCGGCCTGCCTCACCACGCGGCAGGACCGTGCAGGACCTGGCAGGACCCGGCAGGACATGATCGGCATGGCGGCCGGCCCGTGTCCTGTCGAGCCCTCTCGGGCGGCCGCTATTGGGCTCAGCCGCCGCTCTTACGGCGAAACGACCGCTGGCTCACCGCCGGGGCGTGCGTGCCGCGGACTTTCGACGCGTCGGTGTTCGCCGCAAGATCGGCGGCGTCCGCCTGCAAGCCGCGCTTGCGTGCCAGGGCCTCCCGAAACTTGCGCTTCAGGTCGTACTGGCCGTCGTCGTCGGGCGAAACGGCAGAGCTGTCGGCGTCAACCGGCTCCGAACCTTCGCGCGATGGAGACTCTGCAGCCATGGTGACCTCCTGGGTTCGGCAGTGGAAAGCACAGCTTGTCATGCCGGACACCGCTCGAGGCGCCCGCGCCCAGTATCGCCGGCCACCGTGGGCCACCGCCCAGCTCGCCAGAGGTCCTGCCGCTGCTCTACCTGCACGGCCTGTCGTCCGGGGACTTCGTCCCCGCCCTGGAGCAGTTCCTCGGCGGTACCGCCGGCCTGTCGCCCGCCACCGTCACCCGGCTGACCAAGCAGTGGAGCGACGACCACGCCGCCTTCCAGGCCCGTGACCTGTCCGACCGCGACTACGTCTACGTCTACGTCTGGGCCGACGGCGTGCACCCCAAGGTCCGACTCGGGCAGACCCATTCGTGCGTGCTGGTCCTGCTCGGCGTGCGGCTGGACGGCACCAAAGAGCTCATCGCCTCGCCCTGGCCGAGGGCCTGCGGGAGTCCACTGAGTCGTGGGCTGACCTGCTGCGCGACTGCCGCCGACGTGGCATGTGCGACCCCGAGCTGGTCATCGGCGACGGCGCCATGAGCCTTTGGCGGGCGCTCGCTGAGGCAAGAGATCTACAACGCCGAGGACCGCGGCCACGCCGCGAAGGCGATCGAGGCGTTCGCGAAGACCTACGGCGCCAAGTTCCCCGAGGCCGTCGCGAAGATCACCGACGATCGGGAAGCACTCCTCGCGTTCTACGACTTCCCGGCCGAGCACTGGATCCACCTGCGGACCACAAACCCGATTGAGTCGACGTTCTCCACGGTCAAGCTCCGCACCAAGGTCACCCGAGGCGCGGGCAGCCCGGCGGCCGCGCTCGCGATGGTGTTCAAGCTGGTCGAGTCCGCTCAGGCGCGAGGGCGCGCGATCACCGGCGCCCACCTGGTGCCCTTGGTTCGCGCCGGCGCCCTCTTCGAGAACGGCCACCTGGTTCGAACGCACCGAGTCGACCGCCGCCTGACCTGGCTCGACAGATCGACAGAGATCGGCAACCACGATCCCGGTCAGACGTGACTGTCCGTCACATGTGCTGTATCCACACGTTGGGCTCCACGTAGATGCCCTGGTCGCTGTCGTCGACATGGAGCAGGCTGAGACCCCGCGGGATGACGTATTCGCCCGGCTCCGGGAAGGCCATTCCTGTCCACTGCTCCCACTCGGAGACCGTGCCGGTCATCGTCTGCGAGGCCGGGGCGGCGGCGATGATGCGCGCGCCGAGACGTTGGTGGGTGCGGATCCACGGGTCGAGCGAGGTGCCGTCCGGGCGGGTCCATCCCATGAACGACTCGATAGACGCCAACGGGTACTGCGACTTCAAGGTTGGGCGGACCGGGGCGATCACCCGCGGCCAACTCTGCTCCACGGCGAGTTGCCGCAGCGCAGTGAGCGTCTCGCCGGCCAAGCCGCGGCCCTTGAGGGAGGGGGTGACCACGGCGCCGCAGATCACCAGAGTGTCGGGCTCGATGCCCTGCTCACGGTTCTCAACGGCGCGAATGGTGGCGTCTGTGTAGCCCGAGGGCAGCGTCTCCACTTTCCCGTCCCAGCGGATAGGTATCCCCCAGCCGGCGGCGACCGGCACGCCGCGCTCGTCGACCAGCATGAGGTTGAGCTCGGTGAACCACTCCCGGACCCGGCCGATGTACTGCTTGGCCAGCCGGTCAGCGGTGATGAACTTTGGGAATCCCTCGCTGAACAGCTCTTCTAACTGCTCGTCGGGCCACTCGTGCGCGTCAAACAGCTCCGTGATCAATTTCATGGGCAGTTTGTAGCGCATCTCAGCTCACACTGGCTAGGCGGACCGGCACCGCGATGCGCTGCAACGATGCCTGGCCGACTGGGGCTGACTCAGATCAGAACTGGAGGCGAAGACTCAGATCTCCTGAGCGGCATCACACGCGATCCACAACTCTTGACAATTGCTCGGGCAACGGAATGTCGACCGCTGTCCGCATCTCGGGGTCGGGGACAGGGGCGTCGTCGCTCACCTGCGTGAGCGGACCGGCGGGTTCCTCCCCCAGGAACATCACTTGGACCCAGTGGTACTCGACCCACCGCAGATGGCTGATCAGCCCGCACAGGGCGTGCGCTCGTCCCAGGTGGGAGGCGTATCGGTTCGTCGCGTCATCGTGGGGAGCTTCCCGCAGGTCGGAGGGGCGGTCGAGTGATTAATGAGCGGGACTCCGTCGAGTGCTGCTTCATCCGTCGTGGGCACGGCGGCCTGGCAAGATCCGGCGGACAGCACACCTAGGCGCGTATCGAGTCGTGATCAGTCTGTCGATTCGCTCCCCGGCGAGGCCTGGGCCGGTAGGTCGTCTTCCGTGTCGCGGGTCCAACTCGCGGACGCCGAGAGGGACTTGGTGCATGGCTGGCCGTCCGCAAATCACTTCCCGCAGTGACATCGCCATGCGTGTAGTCTCGGTCTTGATCAATCGTCACATGGCTTGGAGGAAGCACCATGACGAAGGCCCCGTTCGTCGCCATGGCCGCCGCTACCGCGGCGCTTGGGACTGCGCTTGGTTCCCTTGCGCTCCAACTGCGCGCACATGGCTACGAGCAGTACGTCGAATCCGTAGCCACCTTCAGCATGCTGATGTTCGTCACCTCAGCTCTAGTTGTAGTGACATGGGTTCGAGACGGTCGGCCGCACTCGAATTGAGTTCTTGGGGACTCGATACGCGTCTGAAGGGAGTCCCCCAATTGAGCCGGTAGTGCACGGCAGCGATGGTCTTCGCTCAACGAACCGTTGTGCATGCCGAGCGTGGCGACAAGGATGATGTTTGTCGGGATACGTGCTGCCCAGCGAAGCTGTCCGGGAAATGGCGTTGGCCCTCACGCAGGCTGGTCTCGCAGGATGCTTGGCCGGGCAGTAATTGAGCGTGTCCGCCTGCGGTCTCGGTAGCTGGGTGATTGCTCCGCTTCCCACCTAGTTGTGCGCCGTCCTGGGCTATCCGGTCTGCCCAGGGCGCTTGAGGATTTCTGTCAGGGCAGAGATGCTGTGGTCGCCGTGGCCGGCGTCGACCGCTCGCTCGAGCAGGTCATGGAAGGGCTTGTGCCAACCCACGTCGAGGTTGGCTTCCTTGCCGAGTTCCTCGTCGTGGGCAGCTCCGGCCAGGAAGAGGTTTACGGAGGAGGCGGGCTTGCTGTAATCGCCGCGGTCAATCTCCTCGGCGAAGACCGGCAGTACCGAGTTGATCATTTCGAACCACTTGATGCTGAACCGAACCATCGAGGCCGCCGTGAGGCCACGGGCCTGCATTGCTGCCGCGCCCTGGAAGAAACCGACGAGCGCGGGCAGCAGGGTGCCGCCCACCGCCATTTCGTACAGGGCGGCGAGGTCGGCGTCGGCACCGAGATAGACCGTGTCGCCACCCAGCACCCGCAGTGTCGCAGCGAACTCGTCGAAGACGCTGCTGTCGCCGCCGTAGTACAGGAGGGTTTCCTCGGCGCCCACGGCGGACGGCACATTCTTGATCGCTCCGCTGAGGTAGCGTGATCCGTGCCCAAGCGCCCACTCGGCCATCTGCCGGGCCCCGGCTGGTGAACCGCTGTTCAGGGTCACAAGGGCCCGTCCCTTGAGCCCGGCAGCGGCCGGTTCGAGGGCCTCGATGGTGTTTTCGTATGTGGTCAGGCAGGCGATGACCAGCGGACTCGCCGCGATCGCCTCGTCCATCGTGCGGGCGTGAACGGCACCCTTGGACACGAGCGGCGCGGCCTTCGACGGAGTCCTGTTCCAGACGGTGGTCGGGTGTCCGGCGTCGATGAATGCCTCAGCCAGTGCGCTGCCCATCGAACCAAGCCCGACGACGGTCACGGGAGTGCGTTGATGCCCGGTCATACATTGCTCCTGCCTGAGACGGATCTTCATGAGCGCCTGAAACGACGTCAAAGAGGGCTCAGTCGCACGGAGTTGTCGCCATCTCGGCGCGATGCCCACTCCATGCTGTGGGCGTACCAATACTTCTGCAAGTACCTACAATTTTGTCTGGTACCCACATTTTTGTTAGGGGAGTGCTGATGAAAAGGCGGAGCTATAGCTGCGGGCTGGACGCTGCCATCGACGTCATGGGAGGGAAATGGAAGGGGCTGATCCTGTTCTGGCTCGGCGAAGGACCGCTGCGCTTCGGCGAGTTGCGCCGGACGGTGTCCGGTATCAGTGAACGGATGCTGATCCTGCAACTGCGGGAACTGGAGGCCAGCGGCCTGGTGCACCGCGAGGTCCATCATCAGGTCCCACCGAAGGTGGAGTACTCGCTGACTGACTTCGGTCACTCGCTCATCGAGGCTCTCGTCCCACTCGGCCAGTGGGGCGAGGAACACATGGAGCGTCTCGAGGCCCTCCCGTGAGCCGGTCAGACAGGAGGCACGTCGGGATCGGCGCTGCTCCAACCGGACACCTTTAAGAGATCTCGAAGTGGGACCATCCTGGGCCTTGTCGCAGCGGGTTGCGATGCCTCGCCACCTTCATTCTTCTCCCGGTTGGTGGTCTGGTCCCTTTTTCCGGAATCACCACCTTGACGGCGGTCGCTTACGCAGGTAGGCGCGGTGACCGCGATAGGAGTAAGCCCTGTCTCCGGCGACCGCGTCGGGCCGGGGCGCGGGGACGGCTGACAGGCCCACTCCACCGCCCTGCGCTACTTCACTCTCGACGGCACCGACCACTCCACCCACAAGGTCAAGGCAGCATGAAGCGCACTACATCACCGGGCGGAACGCGCACACCGCACGATATCCGTTTGGGCACCATCGTCACTCGCGCCGAGGTCGCCTGACACCGTACGAAGGCAGAGAAGATGACGACCACACATCCCCACCACATCGACCACGAGCTCATCCAGGCCGCAGCCCACGTGGCGCGCACTCGATGCCGTGGCGACAACCACACCATGGCGGCCGCGGCCCGCGCCCGGGACGGCCGGATCGTCACGGCGGTGAACGCCTACCACTTCACGGGAGGCCCGTGCGCCGAGTTGGTCCTCATCGGCGCGGCAGCTGCCCAGGGCGCTTACGAGCTGGACACGATCGTCGCCGTGGGCGACCGCGACCGGGGGGTCGTTCCCCCGTGCGGTCGGTGTCGCCAGGTCCTTCTCGACTACTTCCCGACCCTGAAAGTCGTCGTCGGCGCAGGCGACCGCCTCCGAACCGTCTCTGTCACCGACCTGCTCCCCGAGAGCTACGTCTGGGCTGACCACCAACTCGACGCTGAGCAAACCACGCCACTGAGCACGAGCTGACGGCCGTCCGTAGCGGGGCGAACGCTGTCTGATGCGCCACTGGGTGGGGCTTCTGTCTTGAGGCCCCAGGTTGTTGTCCGTGGACGACAACGTCGTGAGCTCCCGCAAGGTCCATGACACGTAAGAAGTCCCGCGCTCCTGAACTATTCGCCAGGATGCGGGCCTTCTTCGTGGTGTTCCCAGGAGCTGGACGGGGCGGCCGTTCGCGGTGGCGCGCAGTGTGGCTGTGGGACCGCCTGGAGCCGCTACTGCCGCTACTGCCGCGACGTGAGCGGCGCTTCCGGTCTCCGGGCCGCAAGCCGCTGCCTCACCGGCAGGTACTGTGCGGACCCTGCACGTGCTGCACACCGCACCCCGCTCGCGGTCCTGCTGATCGGCGGCAACCGTAACGACGTCACCCCACTGCTGCCCCTGCTCGACGCCATCCCACCGGTCCGCGGCCGTGTCGGCCGTCCCCGCCGCAAACCCGACTCTGTTCTCGCAGACCGTGGCTATGACCATGATGTCTACCGCGACCAGATCCGCGAGCGCGGCATCGTGCCGACGATTGCCCGTCGTGGAACGCGGCACGGCACCGGGCTGTGCACCTACCGGTGGGTGATCGAGTGGAGTTGCGCGTGGCTGTACCGCTTCAGACGCCTGCAGATCCGTGGGAACGCCGGGCCGACACGCATGAGGTCTTCCTCAGACCGGGCTGCTGCCTCATCACCTGCCGACGAGTGAGATCCTTGTGTCAGCTGTTGTGCGCTGCCGGCCGGAGCTCAGGCATCTCGGACCGCAGCCGACAGCCGCGCCGTTGCCCGTGCTTGACCTGTCATGACAGCCGCCGAGACTAGCCAGCCACGGGAGTGGGGGAGCGACGAGTACCTGTCCGTCAGCACGCCTCCCGTCCAAGGATCGCCCTACGGAGATCTTCTGGCTGCGGAAGGGCGCACCTGACAGTTGGAGGGTGGCCACTTTTCGGAGGCAGGCGCAGCACGGGGCGAACCGTTGGACGGTCTTCGACGGTGGCATGGCACAGTTCTGCCTGGCCGTCCTGACCGGCGTAGTGGATCCGTTCAGCGAGCGGATCGCGGGATCAGGCCCGCACATGTTCGTGAACTGGCGGGAGATGTAACCATCAGGCGGACTCGTGCGATCACCTGAACGTACGGCTGTCCTCGTAGGAGCCGGTAGACGACTCACGTCATTGTGTCAGCCGTTGTAAGCCCGCCCCGGATTGCGGCCCGGCGCGCGCTCAGTGATCCCGCCCGGCCCGGTCGCCGCGGCGTGTCACGCCGTAGCGGCGCCGGAGGTGTCAACGGGCGGCGGCAGACTGTGCAGCCGTTTCCGTAGATCTGCCACGCACTCGGCGGGGCGGGCAGCGAGCAGGCTGGCCAGGCGGCCCAGCCGGTTGCGGGCCGTGGCGCGCACGCCTCCCGAGTCTGGGTGCCGCTTGGCTGCGGCTCGCGGGCGGCGCATTGCGACGGGGGTTCGGCATCAGTCGCGCGCAGGCGTACCGGTTGCTGGAGGTCGCCGGCGTACTGGCCGCCAGGGGGCGGCAGCCCGGACCTACCGCTACTGGAGGCTGCCGCTGTCGACGATCACGGCGCAGGGGTCGACAGGCTGGGACCCTTGATCAGGGCTGAGGACATCGAGGATCGCGAGGGCATGGATGTGGGAGACGAGGTTGCTGATGAGGCACCGCCCATTGGAAAGGCGGTGTGACTGGGCGGCGGCTGCCGTACCTGTGCCGCTGATGAGCATGGCTGCGGTGAGGGTGACTGAGGTGAGGATCGAGCGGATGCGCATGATTGCCTCCTGTGAGCGGGATCGCTGCTCCGAGCCTCGTTGAGGGGGCGACGCGGCAAAAGCGCTGATAGGCCGATGGAGGGGGACCGGAGTTGGCCGCGTAGTGCAGCGAGTGAGGCTGTGGTGGACGCCCGAGAGGCCGTTTCCGGGGCATTTGGGGTCCCGGAGAGCGGCCTCACTGCCTCACTGGAATGGACGGCACTTGTCTCCGGTCCAGGTCGGGATGAACCGGCCGAGGGTTCGGGCATACGGACGACGCGACGCCCGTCTGGGTGACGCCGCGGCGTATGCGAGGTCGGCTGACCGGCGGCCGGACAGGCGTACGTACGTACGGTATGTACGTCACGGTGCGCGAGTTCCAGCCGGCGAAGGCTTCAGGGCGTCAGCTCGCCGAACGTCTGACTGGGCGTGAACGAGTTGTCGTCGCACTGCTCCTCGTAGTTCGTGAGGGCGGTGAGGCGGGCCGCCACGCCGTGGAGAAGCGAGGAATCTTCGGCGCCGCACGGCCGGTTGCTGCTGCTGGTGGGGGTGCCGGTGGGGGGCAGGTCTGTGGCGTGGGCGACGGTTCCACCTGTCAGGGCGAGTACACCGGTAAGAAGGGCCGTGGTGGCGAAGTTCCGTGTGCGCATGAGGTGCCTTACTGGTAGCGGCGCGGCTGGGATACCTCCATCAAACCGAGGCCGCACGTCGGCTGCCTGCTCGGTTGCTCCGTTCGGCTCCCTGAATGGACGACCCGGCCTCTATTCCGTCACCCGAGGAGCCGTATTTCCTCGGTTCCCCCAGGTTCTGACTCTTTGGTCAGCGTCGGGTCCGGATGAGGATGCTCGGGAGGTGGAGTGCGGCCTGGTAGGCGATCGAGAGCCGTAGGTCGTCGGGAAGGTGAAGCACCCAAAACATCGACGCTTCCGGGTGTCGAGAATGCGGCGCCGGCTCCGTCCCAGGGGTACCAGTAGCCAGAACGGACCGCGCGACGAAGAAGGAGCACCCCGTGACGCTTCAGCGGATGGACAACGTAGGCATCGTCGTCGATGACCTGGAGGCTGCCATCGCCTTCTTCACCGAGCTCGGCATGGAGCTGGAAGGCGAAGCGCAGATCGAGGGAATCGCGGCAGACCAGATGCTCGGCCTCGACGGGGTCCGCAGCGCCATCGCGATGATGCGCACCCCGGACGGCCACGGCAAGCTGGAGCTGACGAAGTTCCACACCCCCGCGGCGATCACTGCCGGACCGCTCGACCCGCCACCCCACACTCTGGGCCTGCACCGGGTCATGTTCGCCGTTGACGACATCGACGACACGATCACGCGCCTGCGCCGCCATGGCGCCGAACTCCTCGGCGAGGTGGCGCAGTACGAGAACGTCTACCGACTCTGCAACCTCCGCGGCCCCTCGGGAATCATCGTCGCTCTGGCCGAACGGATCGGCTAGTGCAGTGACCGGGAAGGTTCGCCGGAGTGCTGGCTGAGCCGGTTGGTTGTAAGGCCACATCCGGTCTGGCGGATGGAGGCGCGGTGGCAGAGCCCGTCCGAGTACGCAGACTGACCGATCAGGAGGGGCACCAGCTGCAGCGGATCGTGAGGCGGGGCAGTACCAGTACGGTGCGCTACGGCGGGCGATGATGCTCCTGGCCTCAGCTGGCGGGAACCGTGTGCCGGTGATCGCCCAACTCGTCCAGGCGGACGAGGACACCGTTCGCGACGTGATCCACCGATTCAACGAGATCGGGCTCGGCTGCCTGGACCCTCCGCGACGCCAAACTCGACCGGATCGAGCACGTCTTGGCCCATTTGCCCGACCGGGTCTTCGCCTTCGACGAGTTCGTAACGCTGGGTATCCGGCCGACCGGCGGGTCCTGCTGGGCCGAGCAGGAAGGCCCAACCGTCATCCGGCGACCTACCATCGCACCCACGGAGTCACCTACTTCCACGGCTGCTACTCGGTCGGCGACGACACCCTGTGGGGCGTCAACCGCAGCCACCAGGCGCGGCCCCGTCCTTAGCTGCGCTGAAAAACGATCCGGACCGCGCGTCCGGACGGCGCCCCGATCTACGTGATCCTGGACAACCTCTCCGCTCACCAGGGCAGCAAGATCCGCCAATGGGCTCGGAAGAACAAGGTCGAGCTGTGCTTCACCCCGACCAACGCCTCCTGGGCCAACCCGATCGAGGCGCACTTCGGCCCGCTGCGGCAGTTCACCATGGCCAACTCCCACCATCCGAACCACACGGTCCAGACCCGTGCACTGCACGCCTACTTGCGCTGGCGCAACTCCAACACCCGCCATCCCGACGTGCTGGCCGCCCAGCGCAAGGAGCGTGCCCGCATCCGCAGCGAGAAGGGCATCCGCTGGGGCGGACGCCCTCTCCTCAACGCCGCATGACAGGACGGGCCGCGAGCAGGCTCAACCGACAGGGACTCTCTCCTTGAGAAAGCCGATCAGCAGATCGGTGACGGCCGATGGCCGCTCCAGGCTGGGAAGGTGACCTGCCCATGGCAGTTCGACGTGGTCGGCGTTCGCGAGCAGATGCGGCAGTCGGGCAGCGATCTGTCGGAAGTCAGCCAGATCATGCGCGCCCGACAGGACAAGGCAGGGCGCTTGAATTGCCGCCAGATCAACTACGGCCTCGACTGGCTCGAACTCCTCAGCGGCGGCCAGCTGCAGCTCGAAGGCGTGTCGCTGCATCTGGCGTACCGCCTCGCGGGCGGTCTCGTCGGCGTCCGGGCCGAGCCAGGTTTCGACCATCAGTTCCGTCGCGCCGACGATGTCCCCCGCCTCGATCAGCGCTTCCTCGCGCTCCCCGAGCGCACTCAGTTCGGCAGAAGGTTCATGACCGGGCAGGGCGGAACAGATCAACCCAATGGCGCTCACCCGATCCGGCCAGCGCGCGGCGATCTCCAAGGCGACCTGCCCGCCGTACGAGGATCCCACCAGTGCCGCCTGCGCGATGCCCAGACTGTTCAGGAGGGCCAGCACATCCTCGGCGTCGCTGTGAGGCCGGTCCGGCGCTGGAGTCTCACCGAAGCCTCGAAGATCACAGCGCACCAGCCGGTAACCGGCGTCGATCAAGGCCGGCCACTGGGCATCCCACATCCGCCGGTCACACACCCCGGAATGCAACAGCACCAGCATCGGACCGTCTCCGGCCACATCATGAGAGAGCGTCATCCAGCAAACCCTACGCAGCGGCTGTTCGAAACGCCTCCCGATTAGCACCGCCACTTCCCCGCCCATCAGCCCGGCGAACCATGCCAATCACAGCACTAGTAGTGCTTGGTCAGGTCGGTATCAGTTGTGGCTTGTCGCGGTGACAGGTGGGGCAGGCGCTTCGACTTCGCGGA
>NZ_JBEXQG010000023.1:0-120228 GCF_040612485.1 Streptomyces sp. NPDC006385 | reverse complement strand
CGATCGGCGCCATGACCGCCGTGAGCCCGACCGACCAGGCCACGGTCACCCGCAGGTTGCTGACGCCGGCCTGCCCACCATCAGCCCGCCGCCCGGCACGGCCCTACCCCGGGGCCCCCGGCTACATCCGGCTCGGCAGCCCCCGCCCCCGGCTGCGCCTGGTCGGCCTGGCCCTGACCCTCGTCCTGCTCGCCTTCGTCGTACGGCTGCTCCAGGTGCAGGCCGTCGACGCGAGCACGTACGCGGCCAAGGCCGAGAAGAACCGCTACGTCGGCTACACCCTGGCCGCCGAGCGCGGCGGTATCACCGACCGCAACGGCGTGGCGCTGGCGACCAGCGTGGACGCGTACGACATCACGGCCGACCCCACGCTGTTCAGCCGCGAGCAGTTGAAGATCGACGACGGCCCCGAGCAGGCGGCCGCGCTCCTCGCGCCGATCCTCGGCCAGGAGCAGGAGACGATCGTCAGGAAGCTGCGGCCCGAGAACAAGAACTCGCGCTACACCCTGCTGGCACGCCGCCAGACCCCGCAGGTGTGGAAGCAGATCAAGGACCTGAAGAACGCGCTGGCCACCAAGGCCGAGAAGGACAAGGGCACGGTCAACGTCCTCGCGGGCGTCCTGTCGGTCGCCAGCAGCAAGCGCGTGTACCCGAACGGCGACCTCGCCGCCGGGATACTGGGCTGGGTCAACGCCGACGGCAAGGGCGGCGGCGGCATCGAGCAGCAGCTGAACAAGCAGCTCTCCGGCAAGGACGGCGAGATCCGCTACGCCCAGTCCGGCGGCCGCCAGGTGCCCACCGTCGGCTCCACCGAGACGCCCGCCGTCCCCGGCAGCGACGTCGAGCTCACCATCGACCGCGACATCCAGTGGGCCGCGCAGAACGCGATTTCCGAGCAGGTGAAGAAGTCCAAGGCGGACCGCGGTTACGTGATCGTCCAGGACACCCGCACCGGCCAGATCCTCGCGATGGCCAACTCGCCCGGCTTCGACCCGAACGACCTCTCCGAGGCCAGCAGCGCGAACATGGGCAACGCCGCCGTCCAGGACGCCTACGAGCCCGGCTCCACCGCGAAGGTCATCTCGATGGCCGCCGTACTGGAGGAGGGTGTGGCCACGCCCGGCACGCATGTGGTCGTGCCCAACCGGCTGCACCGCGGCGACCGCCTCTTCAAGGACGACATCGACCACCCGACCTGGTACCTGACGCTCAACGGCGTGCTCGCCAAGTCCAGCAACATCGGCACCATCCTGGCCACCGGCCAGCTGGGCAAGACACAGCGGCAGGCCAACCGGGTCCTGTACGACTACCTGCGCAGGTTCGGCTTCGGCAGCGTCACCGGGCTCGGCTTCCCCGGCGAGACGCCGGGCATCCTCGCCGCCCCGGACAGCTGGTCGACCTCGCAGCAGTACACGATTCCTTTCGGCCAGGGCGTGTCCATCAACGCGATGCAGGCGGCCTCCGTCTACTCCACGGTCGCCAACGGCGGCGTACGCGTCGAACCCACGCTCGTACGCGGCACCAAGGGACCCGACGGGCACTTCACCCCCGCCCCGAAACCCAAGAAGACCAGGGTCATCAGCGCCAAGACGGCGAAGACCCTCGCCCAGATGCTGGAGTCGGTGGTGGACGACCGGGAGGGCACCGGCACCAAGGCGCGCATCCCCGGCTACCGCGTGGCCGGCAAGACGGGCACGGCGAACCGCGTGGATCCGGCCACCGGCAGGTACCGCGGCTACACGTCGTCGTTCGCCGGTTTCGCGCCCGCGGACAAGCCCCGGATCACGGTCTACTGCGCGATCCAGAACGCCACCGCGGGCAACTACTTCGGCGGCCAGATCTGCGGACCCATCTACAAGCAGGTCATGGAGTTCGCCCTGAAGACCCTCCAGGTCCCGCCGACCGGCGCCAAGCCCGCCAATCTCCCGGTCGGATACAAACCCTGACCACCCTGATCAGCACCGAGCAGCCAGGAACCACCTCGTGACAACGATCACCCCCCAGCCCGGGAACCAGGGCCCACCCCGCCCCTCACTTCGCTCACAGGCGGGTGCGCCCGGTACGCTCACCGCCGTGCCACACGCTGATCAGTCCCAAACCACCCAGAAGGGGCATCCCGTGACGTATCCGGGGCCGCCCAGGCCGGCGCAGGTCTCCGCCACACCCCTCGCGGAACTGGCCGACCAGCTGGGTGCCACCGCGCCGGGGAGCGCGGACAAGGCAGTCGAGGTCACGGGCATCACCCATGACTCGCGCGCCGTCCGCCCCGGCGACCTCTACGCCGCGCTCCCGGGCGCCCGCCTGCACGGCGCCGACTTCGTCACGCAGGCCGCCGGCCTCGGCGCGACCGCCGTGCTGACCGACCCGGCCGGCGCCGAGCGGGCCGCCGCGACCGGCCTGCCGGTCCTGGTCGTCGAGGACCCGCGGGGCCGGATGGGCGAGCTGGCGGCCACGATCTACGGCCACCCCGGCCGCGACCTGCTCCAGATCGGCATCACCGGCACCTCCGGCAAGACCACCACGGCCTACCTCATCGAGGGCGGCCTGAAGACGGCCCGCTCCACCGGACTCATCGGCACGGTCGAGATGCGCATCGGCGACGAACGCATCAAGTCCGAGCGCACCACCCCCGAGGCCACCGACCTCCAGGCCCTGTTCGGCGTCATGCGCGAACGCGGCGTCGAGGCGGTCGCCATGGAGGTCTCCAGCCACGCGCTGGTCCTCGGCCGGGTCGACGGCTGCGTCTTCGACATCGGCGTGTTCACCAACCTCAGCCCGGAACACATGGAGTTCCACTCCGACATGGAGGACTACTTCCGGGCCAAGGCACAGCTGTTCACCCCGAAACGCAGCAAACTCGGTGTCGTCAACGCCGACGACGAGTACGGCCGCAGGCTCGCCAAGGAAGCCACCGTGCCGGTCGTCACGTTCTCCGCCGAGGGCCACCCCGACGCCGACTGGCATGCCGAGGACGTGGAGATCGGCCCGCTGGACTCGACGTTCACCGTGATCGGACCCAAGGGCGAGCGGATCGCCGCCAGGTCGCCGATCGCGGGCCCCTTCAACGTGGCGAACACCCTCGCCGCCATCGTCGCCCTCGCAGCGGCCGGCCTCGACCCCCAGGCCGCCGCCGACGGCATCGCCGCCGTGCCGGGCGTGCCCGGCCGCCTGGAGCGCGTGGACGCCGGCCAGCCCTACCTCGCGGTCGTCGACTACGCCCACAAGACCGACGCCGTCGAATCGGTGCTCAAGGCCCTGCGCAAGGTCACCGAGGGCCGGCTGCACGTCGTGCTCGGCTGCGGCGGGGACCGCGACGCGACCAAGCGCGCCCCGATGGGCGCCGCCGCGGCCCGGCTCGCGGACACCGCCGTACTGACCTCCGACAACCCCCGCTCCGAGGACCCCCTCGCGATCCTCGCCGCCATGCTCCAGGGCGCGGCGTCCGTGCCGACGCACGAGCGTGGCGAGGTCCAGGTCTTCGAGGACCGGGCCGCCGCGATCGCCGCGGCCGTCGCCCGCGCACAGCCCGGCGACACCGTGCTCGTCGCGGGCAAGGGCCATGAGCAGGGCCAGGACATCGCCGGGGTGGTCCGTCCCTTCGACGACCGCCAAGTGCTTCGCGAAGCTATCCAGAAGACCCAGGGATGAACTTGTGATCGCCCTCTCTCTCGCCGAGATCGCAGAAGTCGTCGGCGGGCAGACGTACGACATACCGGATCCGACCGTCCAGGTCACCGGATCCGTCGTCCGGGACTCCCGCGAAGTGGAGCCCGGCAGCCTCTTCGCCGCCTTCGTGGGCGAGCGCGTGGACGGCCACGACTACGCGTCGTCGGTCGTGGCGGCCGGTGCCGTCGCCGTCCTCGCCTCACGCCCCGTGGGCGTGCCCGCGATCGTCGTGGCCGACGTCCAGAAGGCCCTCGGCGCCCTCGCCCGTCATGTCGTACGCCGGCTCGGCGCGACCCTCGTGGCCCTGACCGGCTCGGCGGGCAAGACCAGCACCAAGGACCTGATCGCCCAGGTGCTCCAGCGCAAGGCGCCGACCGTGTGGACGCCGGGCTCGCTCAACAACGAGATCGGGCTGCCGCTGACCGCCCTCAGCGCCACCGACGAGACCAGGTTCCTCGTCCTGGAGATGGGCGCCCGCGGCATCGGCCACATCCGCTACCTCACCGATCTGACGCCCCCGAAGATCGGCCTCGTCCTCAACGTCGGCACCGCCCACATCGGCGAGTTCGGCGGCCGCGAACAGATCGCGCGGGCCAAGGGCGAGCTCGTGGAGGCGCTCCCCGAAGACGGGACGGCGATCCTCAACGCCGACGATCCCCTCGTACGGGCCATGGCGTCCCGTACGAAGGCGAAGGTGATCCTTTTCGGAGAGTCAGGCGAAGCGGACGTACGCGCCGAGAACGTGAGACTCACGGACAGCGGACAGCCTGCTTTCACCCTTCACACACCCTCCGGTGCAAGCGATGTGACGATGCGCCTGTACGGTGAGCACCACGTGTCGAACGCGCTCGCCGCGGCCGCCGTCGCCCATGAGCTGGGCATGTCCGTAGCTGAGATCGCCACCGCGCTCTCCGAGGCGGGCTCCCTCTCCCGCTGGCGTATGGAGGTCACCGAGCGCCCGGACGGCGTGACGGTCGTCAACGACGCCTACAACGCGAACCCCGAGTCCATGCGGGCCGCCCTCAGGGCGCTGGCGGCCATGGGCGAAGCCTCACGGGCAAAAGGGGGTCGTACGTGGGCTGTGCTCGGCAAGATGGCCGAGCTCGGGGACGAGGCGCTCGCCGAGCACGACGCGGTCGGACGGCTCGCCGTCCGGCTCAACGTCAGCAAGCTCGTCGCGGTCGGGGGCAGGGAAGCGTCCTGGCTGCAACTGGGCGCATATAACGAGGGTTCGTGGGGTGAGGAGTCGGTGCACGTGTCCGACGCACAGGCGGCGGTCGACCTGTTGCGCAGCGAGTTGCGCCCAGGGGACGTCGTACTCGTGAAGGCGTCCCGTTCGGTCGGTCTGGAGAGCGTCGCCGAGGCGCTGCTCGCGGGCGGTGCCGAGGGTGAGGTAGCCGCCCGATGATGAATCAGATCCTGTTCTCGGGAGTCATCGGCCTCTTCCTGACCCTGGTCGGCACCCCGCTGCTCATCAAGCTGCTGGCCCGCAAGGGCTACGGCCAGTACATCCGTGACGACGGCCCGCGCGAGCACCACAGCAAGCGCGGTACGCCGACCATGGGCGGTATCGCCTTCATCCTGGCGACGATCGCCGCGTACTTCCTGTCCAAGCTGATCACGGGCAAGCCGCCGACGTTCTCCGGCATCCTGGTGATCGGTCTGATGGCCGGCATGGGTCTGGTCGGCTTCCTGGACGACTACATCAAGATCGTCAAGCGTCGCTCGCTGGGTCTGCGGGCCAAGGCCAAGATGGCCGGCCAGCTGCTCGGCGGTATCGCCTTCGCGGTGCTGTCGCTCCAGTTCGCGGACAACCGCGGCAACACCCCGGCCTCCACCAAGCTCTCCTTCGTGCAGGACTTCGGCTGGTCCATCGGCCCGGTGCTGTTCGTCGTCTGGGCGCTGTTCATGATCCTCGCCATGTCGAACGGCGTGAACCTGACCGACGGTCTGGACGGCCTCGCCACCGGCGCCTCCGTGCTGGTCTTCGGCGCCTACACGTTCATCGGCGTCTGGCAGTTCCAGGAGTCCTGCGCCAACGCGCAGATCCTGCCCAACCCCAACGCCTGCTACGAAGTGCGCGATCCCCTCGACCTCGCCGTCGTCTCCTCCGCGCTGATGGGGGCCTGCCTCGGCTTCCTGTGGTGGAACACCTCGCCCGCCAAGATCTTCATGGGCGACACCGGTTCGCTGGCGCTCGGCGGCGCGCTCGCGGGTCTCGCCATCTGCTCGCGCACCGAGCTGCTGCTCGCCATCCTCGGCGGCCTGTTCGTCCTCATCACGATGTCGGTGGTCATCCAGGTCGGCTCGTTCCGCCTCACCGGCAAGCGCGTCTTCCGCATGGCACCACTCCAGCACCACTTCGAACTCAAGGGCTGGTCCGAAGTGCTCGTCGTGGTCCGTTTCTGGATCATTCAGGGCATCTGTGTGATCGTCGGACTGGGCCTCTTCTACGCGGGATGGGCAGCGGACAAGTGACCGACTGGCAGGGAAAGAACGTCACCGTCGCCGGGCTCGGCGTCTCCGGGATCCCGGCGGCCAAGGTGCTGCACGGCCTCGGCGCGAACGTCACCGTCGTCAACGACGGCGACGACGCACGCGCGCGTGCCCAGGCCGCCGAGCTGGAGGCCCTGGGTGTCACCGTGCGCCTCGGCGACGGGGCCACCCTGCCCGAAGGCACCGAGCTGATCGTCACGGCGCCCGGCTGGAAGCCGGACAAGCCGCTGTTCGCGGCGGCTCACGCAGCGGGCGTCCCGGTCTGGGGCGACGTCGAGCTGGCGTGGCGGCTGCGCGGCCCCGACGCCGCGCCCTGGCTGGCCGTCACCGGCACCAACGGCAAGACCACCACCGTCCAGATGCTGGCCTCGATCCTGAAGGCGGCGGGCCTGCGCACCGCCGCCGTCGGCAACATCGGCGTCTCGCTCCTGGACGCGGTGCTCGGCGAGGAGCAGTACGACGTCCTGGCCGTGGAGCTGTCCAGCTACCAGCTCCACTGGGCGCCTTCCCTGCGCGCGCACTCCGCCGCCGTCCTCAACCTCGCCCCCGACCACCTCGACTGGCACGGCTCCATGGAGGCGTACGCCCGCGACAAGGGCCGTATCTACGAGGGCAATCGCGTCGCCTGCGTCTACAACGTCGCCGACAAGGCCACCGAGGACCTGGTCCGCGCGGCGGACGTCGAGGAGGGCTGCCGGGCCATCGGCTTCACCCTCGGCACCCCCGGTCCGTCCCAACTCGGCGTCGTCGAGGGCATCCTGGTCGACCGCGCCTTCGTCGAGAACCGGCAGAAGAACGCCCAGGAGCTCGCCGAGGTCTCCGACGTCAACCCGCCGGCCCCGCACAACATCGCCAACGCCCTTGCGGCGGCGGCCCTCGCCCGGGCCTACGGGGTGCCCCCCAAGGCCGTACGGGACGGCCTTCGGGCCTTCACCCCGGACGCCCACCGCATCGCGCACGTGGCGGACGTGGACGGGGTGGCGTACATCGACGACTCCAAGGCCACCAACACGCACGCGGCGGAAGCCTCGTTGGCGGCGTACGAGTCCATCGTCTGGATCGCGGGCGGTCTCGCCAAGGGCGCCGTCTTCGAGGAACTGGTCGCCAAGTCGGCGAAGCGGCTTCGCGGAGCCGTGCTCATGGGCGCGGATCGTGGCCTGATCCGGAAAGCCCTCGCGCGACACGCGCCGGAAGTACCCGTCGTCGACCTCGACCGGACCGACACTGGGGCGATGCTCGCGGCAGTCCAGGAGGCGAAGCGGCTCGCACAGCCCGGCGACACGGTGCTCCTTGCCCCCGCCTGTGCCTCGATGGACATGTTCGCCAACTACAACCAGCGCGGTGACGCGTTCGCGGAGGCGGTTCGCGAACTCGGCGCGGGCGCCTGACGCCGGGTCTCGGCCACTGCGGGTGCTACGGGACCCTTGGAGGGACGCGTGACTCGGAAGTGGCTGGACGGTACGTACTCCCACGGTGAGGCGGTGAGCGCCGATGCCCGGTAGCCGTACGGGACGGCCTCCCGCGCAGCGGGCCGTTCGGCGGCCCGTGGCTCCCGGGCCACCGGGCGACAACGCCGTACGACGGCTCTACACGCGCGTGCACCGGGCGTGGGACCGGCCGCTGACCGCGTACTACCTGATCCTCGGCGGCAGCCTGCTGATCACCGTGCTCGGTCTGGTGATGGTCTACTCGGCCTCCCAGATCACCGCGCTGCAGAAGTCGCTGCCCGGGACGTACTTCTTCCGCAAGCAACTCCTGGCCGCGGCGATCGGCGCCGGGCTGCTGCTCGCCGCCTCCCGGATGCCCGTGAAGCTGCACCGGGCGCTCGCATACCCGATCCTCGCCGGTGCCGTCTTCCTGATGGCGCTGGTGCAGGTGCCCGGGATAGGAGTCGCGGTCAACGGCAACCAGAACTGGATCGCCCTCGGCGGCTCCTTCCAGATCCAGCCCAGCGAGTTCGGCAAGCTCGCCCTCGTGCTGTGGGGCGCGGACCTGATCGCCCGCAAGCAGGACAAGAGGCTGCTGACGCAGTGGAAGCACATGCTGGTGCCGCTCGTGCCGGTCGCCTTCATGCTGCTCGGGCTGATCATGCTCGGCGGCGACATGGGTACGGCGATCATCCTGTCGGCGATCCTGTTCGGCCTGCTGTGGCTGGCGGGGGCGCCGACCCGGCTGTTCGTGGGGGTGCTGTCGGTCGCCGGGGCGATCGGCCTGTTCCTCATCAAGAGCAGCGAGAACCGCATGGCCCGCCTGCAGTGCCTCGGCGCCACCGACCCGGGTCCGGGTGACTCCTGCTGGCAGGCCGTGCACGGCATCTACGCGCTCGCCTCCGGCGGAATTTTCGGCTCCGGGCTCGGTGCGAGTGTGGAGAAATGGGGCCAACTCCCCGAAGCCCACACCGACTTCATCTTCGCCGTCACCGGTGAGGAACTGGGCCTGGCGGGGACGCTGTCGGTCCTCGCCCTCTTCGCGGCTCTAGGCTATGCGGGTATCCGCGTGGCCGGACGCACGGAGGACCCCTTCGTGAGGTACGCCGCGGGAGGCGTGACCACCTGGATCACCGCGCAAGCCGTGGTCAACATCGGTGCGGTGCTCGGCCTGCTGCCGATCGCCGGCGTCCCCCTCCCGCTGTTCTCCTACGGGGGCTCCGCCCTGCTGCCGACCATGTTCGCCATCGGGCTGCTGATCGCGTTCGCACGCGACGAGCCCGCTGCGCGGGCGGCGCTTTCCATGCGGCAACCCCGCTTTGGTAGAAAGCGTGCGGGAGGCGCCGGCTCCGGCCGGGAGCCTCGGAGATGGAACACGATGCGACGGCGTGCCTCGGTGGCGCGTTCGTCCGGAGAGCGGTGAATTTCGGTGCATGTCGTACTCGCCGGTGGGGGGACCGCCGGCCACATCGAGCCCGCGCTCGCCCTCGCGGACGCCCTGCGCAGGCAGGACCCCACCGTGGGGATCACGGCCCTGGGCACGGAGCGCGGCCTTGAGACCCGGCTCGTTCCCGAGCGGGGCTACGAGCTCGCGCTGATCCCCGCCGTACCCCTGCCGCGCAAGCCGACGCCCGAGCTGATCACCGTGCCGGGCCGGCTGCGCGGCACGATCAAGGCGACCGAGCAGATCCTGGAGCGCACGAAGGCGGACTGCGTCGTCGGCTTCGGCGGCTACGTCGCCCTGCCCGGCTATCTCGCCGCCAAGCGCCTCGGTGTGCCGATCGTCATCCACGAGGCCAACGCCCGCCCGGGCCTCGCCAACAAGATCGGTTCCCGGTACGCCGCCCAGGTCGCCGTCGCCACTCCGGACAGCAAGCTGCGCAACTCGCGCTACATCGGCATCCCGCTGCGCCACTCCATCGCCACCCTCGACCGGGCCGCCGCTCGCCCCGAGGCCCGCGCGATGTTCGGGCTCGACCCGAACCTGCCCACGCTGCTGGTCTCCGGCGGCTCACAGGGCGCCCGGCGCCTCAACGAGGTCGTCCAGCAGGTCGCGCCGTGGCTCCAGCAGGCCGGCATCCAGATCCTGCACGCCGTCGGCCCGAAGAACGAACTGCCGCAAGTGCACCAGATGCCGGGGATGCCCCCCTACATCCCGGTAAGTTACTTGGACCGGATGGACCTCGCGTACGCCGCGGCCGACATGATGCTCTGCCGCGCGGGCGCGATGACCGTCGCCGAACTCTCCGCCGTCGGACTCCCGGCCGCCTACGTCCCGCTGCCCATCGGCAACGGCGAACAGCGGCTCAACGCCCAGCCGGTGGTCAAGGCCGGTGGCGGTCTGCTGGTCGACGACGCGGAACTCACCCCCGAGTGGGTGCAGCAGAACGTCCTGCCCGTGCTCGCCGACCCGCACCGGCTGTACGAGATGTCCCGCGCGGCAAGCGAGTTCGGCCGCCGGGACGCCGACGACCTGCTCGTCGGCATGGTGTACGAGGCGATCGCCTCGCATCGACGTTAGGACCGTTGACGGAGGGCAGGGAGCGTGGCCGGACCGACTACCGCCGAGCGCGGTGAACGCCAGCAGGAGTCGTCCGACCCGCCCCTTCCCCGGCGGCGGTTGAGGCTGCCACGCCTTCGTACGATGATCATCTTTGTCGTCGTCCTCGCGCTCCTCGGCGCGGGGTCCGTCTGGGTGTTGTTCGGCTCCCAGTGGCTGCGCGTCGAGCGCGTATCCATCTCCGGCACAAAGGTTCTGACTCCCACTCAGGTGGGCGAGGCCGCCGACGTCCCGGTCGGGGCACCGCTGATTTCCGTCGACACCGGGGTGATTGAGGCACGGCTGCGACGGAAATTGCCCCGAATTGACGCGGTTGACGTGGTCCGCTCCTGGCCGCACGGAATCGGCCTGAAAGTGGTGGAGCGTACTCCGGTTCTGATTGTCCAAAAGGGCGGAAACTTCGTCGAAGTGGACGATGAAGGTGTCCGATTCGCCACAGTTTCCGCACCCCCGAAAGGCGTCCCCGTACTGGAATTGACGCTGTCCCGGTCGGGCTCCGCCGCCGCGAGCCTGCGCCGCTTCGGCGAGGACCGCCTGGTGCGCGAGGCGGTGCGGGTCGCCGGCGCCATTCCGGCCGCCGTCGCCCGTTACACCCTGGTGGTCAAGGTCCGTTCCTACGACGACATCTCACTGGAGTTGAGCGACGGTCGAATCGTCGCGTGGGGGAGTGGCGAGAGGGGTGCCGCGAAGGCTCGCACGCTCACCGCTCTCATGAAAGCCTCGCCGGATGCGCGGTACTTCGACGTCAGCGTTCCCACCGCCCCTGCGTCAGCGGAGAGTTGACGCACATCCGAGCAGGCCAGCACCCTGGTTGGGCAGCGACATGGCTGATCACATAGGGTGAAAAGAAAAACGGGAGGTTCGGCGTGTTCGTTGAACGTGCGCCACTTGTCGACTTAGTGTCCTGTTCAGAAGACTTCATGGAACAGACACACTGGTAACCCTAAACTTCAGGGTTAGGGTTCGGGTCGGCGCTACGGACCGTCCCATTCGGCATCAGTCGCCGGTTCGCGAAGGCCCAGCGCTTCCCGTGATCCGACGACCCGTAACTCGAGGCGAGAGGCCTTCGACGTGGCAGCACCGCAGAACTACCTCGCAGTCATCAAAGTCATCGGTGTCGGCGGCGGTGGTGTCAATGCCATCAACCGGATGATCGAGGTCGGTCTCAAGGGCGTCGAGTTCATCGCTATCAACACCGACGCGCAAGCTCTGTTGATGAGCGACGCCGACGTCAAGCTGGACGTCGGCCGTGAACTCACCCGCGGACTCGGCGCCGGAGCCAACCCGGCTGTCGGCCGCAAGGCCGCCGAGGACCACCGCGAGGAGATCGAGGAGGTCCTCAAGGGGGCCGACATGGTCTTCGTGACAGCCGGTGAAGGCGGCGGCACCGGCACCGGCGGGGCCCCCGTCGTGGCCAACATCGCACGCTCGCTGGGCGCCCTCACCATCGGCGTGGTCACGCGCCCGTTCACCTTCGAGGGACGGCGCCGCGCCAACCAGGCCGAGGACGGCATCGCCGAGCTCCGCGAAGAGGTCGACACCCTCATCGTCATCCCGAACGACCGGCTGCTGTCCATCTCGGACCGCCAGGTCTCGGTCCTCGACGCCTTCAAGTCGGCGGACCAGGTCCTGCTCTCCGGTGTCCAGGGCATCACCGACCTCATCACCACGCCGGGTCTGATCAACCTCGACTTCGCCGACGTCAAGTCGGTCATGTCCGAGGCCGGTTCGGCCCTCATGGGCATCGGCTCGGCCCGCGGCGACGACCGCGCGGTGGCCGCCGCCGAGATGGCGATCTCCTCGCCACTGCTGGAGGCGTCCATCGACGGCGCCCGCGGTGTGCTGCTCTCCATCTCCGGTGGCTCGGACCTCGGCCTGTTCGAGATCAACGAGGCCGCCCAGCTGGTCAGCGAGGCCGCCCACCCCGAGGCCAACATCATCTTCGGCGCCGTCATCGACGACGCCCTCGGCGACGAGGTCCGGGTCACCGTGATCGCGGCCGGCTTCGACGGCGGTCAGCCGCCGGCCCGCCGGGACAACGTCCTCGGCTCGACCTCCTCCTCTTCCTCCTCCTCGGCCCGCCGTGAGGAGCCCACTCCGGTACGGCAGCAGCCGGAAAGCCGCCCGTCCTTCGGTTCGCTCGGCAGCGTCACGCCGAAGGAGGACACCGAGCCCGCCCCGCCGGTGGACCCGGTGGCCGACATCCCGGTCGCCCCGCCGGTCCCGCCGTCGCGTACCTACGCCGACAGCGCGGCGGAGGAACTGGACGTCCCGGACTTCCTTAAGTGATTCTTCTGACGTGATAGGACAGCGCGACACCGTGAGCGGCGCGCACTTCGCCTTCACCGACCGGTGGGGCGGGGTGAGCGCCGCTCCGTATGAGGAGCTCAACCTCGGTGGGGCGGTCGGTGACGACACCGACGCCGTACTGACCAATCGCGAGCTCGCCGCCAAGTCGCTCGGGCTCGGTCCGGGCCAGGTCGTCTGGATGAACCAGGTGCACGGGACGGACGTCGCGGTGGTCGACGGGCCATGGCGTGATCGTCCGGTGCCCGACGTCGACGCGGTGGTCACGGCGCGGCGGGGTCTCGCCCTCGCCGTCCTCACCGCCGACTGCGTACCGGTCCTGCTGGCCGACCCGGTCGCCGGGATCGTCGCCGCGGCCCACGCCGGCCGGCCCGGCATGATCGCCGGGGTCGTCCCGGCGACGCTACGCGCGATGACGGAACTGGGCGCCGACCCCGACCGGATCGTCGCCCGCACCGGCCCCGCCGTCTGCGGCCGGTGCTACGAGGTGCCGGAGGCGATGCGCGCCGAGGTGGCCGCCGTGGAGCCGGCGGCGTACGCCGAGACGAGTTGGGGCACGCCGGCGGTGGATGTGGCCGCCGGAGTGCACGCCCAGCTTGCGAAGCTCGGCGTGGGCGACCGGGAGCAGTCACCGGTGTGCACGCGGGAGTCGAGCGACCACTTCTCGTACCGCCGCGACCGCACCACCGGTCGGCTCGCGGGCTATGTCTGGCTGGACTGAATGGACATGACGGACCGTAAGGACGAACTCGCCGCGAATCTGGCGAAAGTGGAGCACCGCATCGCCGCGGCCTGTGCGGCGGCCGGGCGTGACCGCGCGGAGGTGACTCTGATCGTGGTCACCAAGACCTACCCCGCCAGCGATGTGCGGATCCTGTCGGAACTCGGTGTGCGCCACGTCGCCGAGAACCGTGACCAGGACGCGGCGCCGAAGGCCGCCGCATGCTCGGATCTACCCCTTGTGTGGCACTTTGTCGGCCAGTTGCAGACCAACAAGGTGCGATCCGTGGTCGGTTACGCGGATCTCGTGCAGTCCGTCGACCGTTCCAAGCTGGTGACGGCGCTCTCGAAGGAGGCCGTACGGCAGGAGCGGGAGGTGGGCTGCCTCATCCAGGTGGCGCTGGACGCGGGCGAGAGCGCGAGGGGTGAGAGGGGTGGTGTGGCGCCGAGCGGGATCGAGGAGTTGGCCGACTTCGTGGCGAAGGCGCCGGGGCTCCGGCTCGACGGGCTCATGACCGTCGCACCGCTCACCGGGGAGTACGCGGGCCGCCAACAGGCGGCGTTCGAGCGGTTGATGGATTTGTCGACCGACCTGCGCCGAGCTCATCCGGCTGCGAACATGGTGTCCGCAGGGATGAGTGCGGATCTCGAAGAGGCCGTGGCGGCCGGTGCGACACATGTGCGCGTCGGCACTGCGGTACTCGGAGTCCGCCCCAGGCTCGGGTAACGTCGCCAAGAAGTCGGACCACAGCAGAAAATATGGTCAATGTCGCCGAAAGTTGGGCGTAACGACCGCGTGGATCGCGGGCACTTGGCAGTCGATCCACCACAGAGCGGAGGACTCAGAGCATGGCCGGCGCGATGCGCAAGATGGCGGTCTACCTCGGCCTCGTGGAGGACGATGGGTACGACGGCCGGGGGTTCGACCCCGATGACGACTTCGAGCCCGAACTGGACCCGGAGCCCGAGCGGGACCACCGACGGCACGAGCCGTCGCACCAGTCGCACAGTGCACATCAGTCCCAAAGGGACGAAGAGGTGCGAATCGTTCAGCCGCCCGCGCCGCGCGAACCGGTGGCTCGATCGACTTCGCTCCCCGCGGAATCCGGCCGTCCGGCGCGCATCGCGCCCGTGGCGTCCATCACACAAGAACGCGCAAGCCTGGAGAAGAACGCACCGGTGATCATGCCCAAGGTCGTATCGGAACGAGAGCCTTACCGGATCACCACGCTTCACCCGCGGACCTACAACGAGGCCCGTACCATCGGGGAACACTTCCGTGAGGGCACCCCGGTGATCATGAATCTGACTGAGATGGATGACACAGACGCCAAGCGACTTGTCGACTTTGCGGCCGGTTTGGTGTTTGGTCTTCACGGCAGCATCGAGCGGGTGACGCAGAAGGTGTTCCTGTTGTCGCCTGCTAACGTCGATGTCACGGCGGAGGACAAGGCCCGCATCGCAGAGGGCGGGTTCTTCAACCAGAGCTGAGACGCACCACCGGAAAGAACCGCACGGAACAGGGAACAGGGGAGAGGGAAGCACCAGTCATGAGCGTGGTCTTGCAGGTTCTCTACATCGCGCTGATGGTCTTCCTCATCGTGCTGATCTTCCGGTTGGTCATGGACTACGTCTTCCAGTTCGCCCGCTCATGGCAACCCGGCAAGGCGATGGTGGTCGTTCTGGAGGCCACCTACACTGTCACTGATCCACCGCTGAAGCTTCTGCGGCGGGTTATCCCGCCGCTGCGTCTCGGGGGCGTGGCGCTCGACCTGTCCTTCTTCGTACTGATGATCATCGTCTACATCCTGATCACGCTCGTGCGGAGCGCGATGTGAGCGATGTGACAGATACGGTCTTGCCGACTGCCGACGACTACGTTGAGGTGAAGAGATGCCGTTGACCCCCGAGGACGTGCGGAACAAGCAGTTCACGACCGTCCGCCTCCGAGAAGGCTATGACGAGGACGAGGTCGATGCCTTCCTCGATGAGGTCGAAGCCGAACTGACCCGCCTGCTCCGCGAGAACGAGGACCTGCGCGCCAAGCTGGCCGCGGCCACGCGCGCTGCTGCCCAGAACCAGCAGAACATGCGCAAGCCGCCGGAGGGTCCCGGCGGACCGCAGGACCAGCAGCAGGGCGGCATGCCTCAGCAGGGCATGCGTGGTCCCGGGGCTCCTGTCCCCGCCGGGATATCGGGCCCGCCGCAGCAGCAGATGGGTGGCCCCATGGGTGGCCCGCCCCAGCTGCCGAGCGGTGCCCCGCAGCTGCCCGCCGGTCCCGGCGGTCAGGGTGGCCCTCAGGGCCCCGGTCCGATGGGCCAGGGTCCAGGGCCGATGGGCCAGCCCCCCATGCAGCAGATGGGCGGCCCCATGGGCGGTCCGATGGGTGGCCCGATGGGCGGTCCCGGTCAGGGCGGCCCCGGTGGCGACAGCGCCGCGCGCGTGCTGTCGCTGGCGCAGCAGACCGCCGACCAGGCGATCGCCGAGGCCCGTTCCGAGGCCAACAAGATCGTCGGCGAGGCGCGTTCGCGTGCCGAGGGTCTCGAGCGTGACGCCCGTGCCAAGGCGGACGCCCTGGAGCGGGACGCGCAGGAGAAGCACCGCGTCGCGATGGGCTCCCTGGAGTCCGCCCGCGCCACGCTGGAGCGCAAGGTCGAGGACCTGCGCGGCTTCGAGCGCGAGTACCGCACGCGGCTGAAGTCCTACCTGGAGTCCCAGCTGCGCCAGCTGGAGACCCAGGCGGACGACTCGCTCGCCCCGCCGCGCACCCCGGCCACGGCGTCCCTCCCGCCGTCCCCGGCGCCCTCCATGGCACCGGCCGGCGCGAGTGCCCCGTCGTACGGCGGCAACCAGACGATGGGCGGCGCCCCGTCTCCGGCCGGCCCCTCCTACGGCGGTCAGCAGCAGATGTCGCCGGCGATGACCCAGCCGATGGCACCGGTCCGGCCGCAGGGTCCGTCCCCGATGGGCCAGGCTCCGTCGCCGATGCGCGGGTTCCTCATCGACGAGGACGACAACTGACGGTGGGTAGTACGCCGTAGGCGTCGGCAGCGTTCAGGGCGGGGCCCCGGATCTCGATCCGGGGCCCCGCCCTTTTGCTACGCGTGTTCACGGGGTTTGCGGCGTTTGTTCGGGGGTTGGGTGCGGTGTCCGACGTACACAACGCCGAAGGCCCGGGACCACCAAGATTTTTTGGCGGTCCCGGGCCTTCGGCTGTTCGGCCGAGCCTCGCTACACCTTGCGCAGGCGGAACGTCAGGGTCAGGCCCTCGTCCGTGAACGGGGAGCCGTAGGTGTCGTCCGCCTCGCCCTGGGCGAAGTCCGTGGCGAGGACCTCGTCGGCGATGAGCCCGGAGTGCTCGGTCAGCGCCGCGATCGTCGCCTCGTCCGTCGCCGTCCACCGCAGGGCGATCCGGTCGGCCACGTCCAGGCCGCTGTTCTTGCGGGCCTCCTGGATCAGGCGGATCGCGTCACGGGCCAGGCCCGCGCGGCGGAGTTCCTCCGTGATCTCCAGGTCCAGGGCGACCGTCGCGCCGGAGTCGGACGCCACCGACCAGCCCTCGCGCGGGGTCTCCGTGATGATCACCTCGTCCGGAGCGAGGGTGACCGTCTCGCCGTCGACCTCCACCGACGCCGTGCCCTCGCGCAGGGCCAGCGACAGCGCCGCCGCGTCCGCGTTCGCGATGGCCTTCGCCACATCCTGGACGCGCTTGCCGAACCGCTTGCCCAGGGCGCGGAAGTTGGCCTTGGCGGTGGTGTCGACCAGGCTGCCGCCGACCTCGCTCAGCGACGCCAGCCCCTCCACGTTCAGCTCCTCGGTGATCTGCGCGTGCAGCTCGGGGTTGAGGGCGTCGAAGCCCGTCGCCGCCACCAGTGCCCGCTTCAGCGGCTGACGCGTCTTGACACCCGACTCCGCGCGCGTGGCACGGCCCAGCTCCACCAGGCGGCGGACCAGGATCATCTGCCGCGACAGCTCCGGGTCGATCACCGTGAGGTCCGCCTGCGGCCAGGAGGCCAGGTGGACGGACTCCGGGGCGCCCGGGGTGACCGGCACCACCAGGTCCTGCCAGACCCGCTCGGTGATGAACGGGGTCAGCGGGGCCATCAGCTTGGTGACCGTCTCCACGACCTCGTGCAGCGTGCGCAGCGCGGCCTTGTCGCCCTGCCAGAAGCGGCGGCGCGAGCGGCGGACGTACCAGTTGGACAGGTCGTCGACGAACGCCGAGAGCAGTTTGCCGGCGCGCTGGGTGTCGTACGACTCCAGGGCCTGGGTGACCTGGTCGGTGAGTGCGTGCAGCTCGGACAGCAGCCAGCGGTCCAGGATCGGGCGGTCCGCCGGGGCCGGGTCGGCCTCGGAGGGAGCCCAGTTCGACGTACGGGCGTACAGGGCCTGGAAGGCGACCGTGTTCCAGTACGTGAGGAGCGTCTTGCGGACGACCTCCTGGATGGTGCCGTGGCCGACCCGTCGGGCCGCCCAGGGGGAGCCGCCGGCCGCCATGAACCAGCGGACCGCGTCCGCGCCGTGCCGGTCCATGAGCGGGATCGGGTCCAGGGTGTTGCCCAGGTGCTTGGACATCTTGCGGCCGTCCTCGGCGAGGATGTGACCGAGGCAGACGACGTTCTCGTACGAGGACTCGTCGAAGACCAGCGTGCCGACCGCCATCAGCGTGTAGAACCAGCCGCGGGTCTGGTCGATGGCCTCGCTGATGAACTGCGCCGGGTAGCGGGACTCGAACAGGTCCTTGTTCTTGTGCGGGTAACCCCACTGTGCGAACGGCATCGAACCCGAGTCGTACCAGGCGTCGATGACCTCCGGCACGCGCGTGGCCGTCTTGCCGCAGTCGTCGTGGCGGCAGGCGAAGGTGACGTCGTCGATGTACGGGCGGTGCGGGTCCAGCCCCGACTGGTCGGTGCCGGTCAGCTCGGTGAGCTCCGCGCGGGAGCCGACGCAGGTGAGGTGGTCGTCCTCGCAGCGCCAGATCGGCAGCGGGGTGCCCCAGTAGCGGTTGCGGGACAGCGCCCAGTCGATGTTGTTGTTCAGCCAGTCGCCGTACCGGCCGTGCTTGACCGTGTCCGGGAACCAGTTGGTCTTCTCGTTCTCCTGGAGGAGGCGGTCCTTGACGGCGGTGGTGCGGATGTACCAGGACGGCTGCGCGTAGTAGAGCAGCGCGGTGTGGCAGCGCCAGCAGTGCGGGTAGCTGTGCTCGTACGGGATGTGCTTGAAGAGCAGACCGCGCTGCTGGAGGTCCTCGGTGAGTTTTTCGTCGGCCTTCTTGAAGAAGACGCCGCCGACCAGGGGGACGTCCGCAGCGAACGCGCCGTCGGGGCGGACCGGGTTCACGACCGGCAGGCCGTAGGCGCGGCAGACCTTGAGGTCGTCCTCACCGAAGGCGGGGGACTGGTGGACCAGGCCCGTACCGTCCTCGGTCGTGACGTAGTCGGCGTTCACGACGAAGTGCGCGTCCGCCGGGAACTCGACCAGCTCGAACGGACGTTGATACGTCCAGCGCTCCATCTCGGCGCCGGTGAAGGTCCGGCCCGTGGTCTCCCAGCCCTCGCCGAGCGCCTTGGCGACGAGCGGCTCGGCGACGACGAGCTTCTCCTCACCGTTGGTCGCGACCACGTAGGTGACCTCGGGGTGCGCGGCGACCGCCGTGTTGGACACCAGGGTCCAGGGGGTGGTCGTCCACACCAGGAGCGCGGCCTCGCCGGCGAGCGGACCGGAGGTGAGCGGGAAACGGACGTACACGGACGGGTCCACGACCGTCTCGTAGCCCTGCGCCAGCTCGTGGTCCGACAGGCCGGTGCCGCAGCGCGGGCACCAGGGCGCGACGCGGTAGTCCTGGACCAGCAGGCCCTTGCTGAAGATCTCCTTCAGCGACCACCAGACCGACTCGATGTACTCGGGGTCCATCGTGCGGTACGGATCGTCGAGGTCCGTCCAGTAGCCCATGCGGTCGGTGAGCGCGGCGAACGCGTCGGTGTGCCGGGTCACGGATTCGCGGCACTTGGCGTTGAACTCCGCGATGCCGTACGCCTCGATGTCCTGCTTGCCGCTGAAGCCGAGTTCCTTCTCCACCGCCAGCTCGACCGGCAGGCCGTGGCAGTCCCAGCCGGCCTTGCGGGCCACGTGGTAGCCGCGCATCGTGCGGAAGCGGGGGAAGACGTCCTTGAAGACGCGGGCCTCGATGTGGTGGGCGCCGGGCATGCCGTTGGCGGTGGGCGGGCCCTCGTAGAACACCCACTCGGGGCGCCCCTCGGACTGCTGCAGGCTCTTGGCGAAGATCTTCTGCTCGCGCCAGAAGTCGAGCACGGCGTGCTCGAGCGCGGGCAGGTCGACCTGGGCGGGCACCTGGCGGTACGTCGGCGTTGTCATCAGCGAGCTTCCTCCGGCGGACTTGCTGCCTTCCGTCCGGAGGGACGAGAGCCGTTTCTTTCCTTACGCCGGTTTCGGCGCGCTCCCGCGGTACCACCCTCCTTGGCCCGCCGACGCGGGGTGTGCGTCGGTGAACCCCCTCATTGGGGTCGCGATGCCGGTTCTACTCGCCCTCAGGAGGCTTTCTTCCGGCGGCTCCGGGGTGATCTTCACGTCGCGCTCGCCCCCGGGCTTCCACCGTCCCCGGGTCGCTGTGGGCTGCGTACGCCGCTACTCGTCCCCATCCATGCTTTTCGCTCCGCCCAGTGTACGGCGCCGGGGCGACAGCGGCCGACCGGATTTCCGGCACCTGGGGGAGGGGGCGCCGTTCGCGCCCGGATGACCCGAATGGCGCGGTACGTGTGTTCGGATTCTGGGACGTTCGGCTCGGCGGCATACCCGGCGGGGAGCTGGGCACAACGCATGCAGGTCTCACGCGTGACATGCGCGAGGCGGGCGAATCGGGCGGTGTGCCCCGTTGCCGCGGGACTCAAGTCGATTTATCGTCCCAGCACGATTCGCGAGCAAGATCACAATATGTGAAGGGGCCGCGGCATGGTGGCGAAGAAGACCGCCGTACAGCAGTCGGCGTCGGGCAGATCCACACATGCGGGTGCCTCCGGCGGTGCGGGTGCCTCCGGCGGTGCGGCCAAGGATGTGGGCGGGAAGAAGATCGCGACGGGGGGTTCGGCGGGGGCGCGGGGCGGGAAGCCGGTGAAGACGGTGCGGGGGGCTGCCGCGGGCGGGCCGGGGGAGTCGGCGTCGGCTGTGAAGGGCGCTGGGTCCAAGGGGACCGGGGCGAAGGGGGGCGCTGAGCCGGAGGCGAAGAAGGCAGTGAAGAAGACGGCCTCTGAGGCGGCAGTGAAGAAGACGGCCGTGAAGAAGGCGGCCGTGAAGAAGGGCGCTGCCAGGGGCGCGGCTGCCAGGGCTGCTCCCAAAGCGGGTGGCGGGAGGGCGGCCGCTTCCAAGGGGGCATCTTCGAAGAAGGCTGCTGCCAAGGAAGCTGCCGCCAAGAAGGCGGGGGCCAAGAATGTCGTATCCCGAGGCAGGGCGGCCAAGGAACCGGTGGCTGGAGAGGCGACGGCAGCGTCGGCGGTCGGTGAGGAGGCGGCAGCCGCGGGCACCGTGGGCAAGAAGGCGGCGGCGGGGACGAGGGCGGCTCCGAAAAAGAAGAGTGCGGCCAAGAAGGTCGCGGCCAAGAAGGCTGTGGCCAAGAAGGTCGCGGCCAAGAAGGCTGTGGCCAAGAAGGTCGCGGCCAAGAAGGCTGTGGCTGGGCGAGGTGCCGGTAAGAAGGCCGCAGCCGAGGAAGGTGCAGCAAAGAAGGCCGCGGCCGAGGAAGGCGCCGCAAAGAAGGTGGCCGCAAAGGTGGCCGTCGGTGAGGAAGCAGCCGGTGAGCAAGCGGCCGGAGAGGCGGCGGCCGGGCAGGAAGTAGCCGGTGAGGAAGCGGTGGAAAGGGCTCCGGCTGGGCAGGAAGTGGTCGCGGAGAAGGCGGTCGGGGTGAAGACGGCCCGCGAGAAGGGCGTCGCCCAGGGGCGCGCGAGGAAGAAGAGGGCGGTCGCGGGGGAGGCGGCCGAGCAGGGCGTGGGCGTGGAGCGGGCGGCCGGGGAGAGCGCGGCCGTCGAGAGCAGGGCCAAGAAGGCGGGCGCGGCGCAGGCCGCGGAGCAGACGGGAGCCACGACGGTGGTTGCGAAGAAGACTCCTGGCACGGCCACGGCGGCGAAGACCGCCGTTCCCAAGGCACGCATCGCCGCGGCGGAGCCCGGCGACCTCGCGGTGCGCCCCGGTGAGGACCCCTGGACCCCGCAGGAGGTCGAAGAGGCGCGGGCCGAGCTGCAGGCCGAGGAGAAGCGGCTGCGCGACGAGATCACCTCGTCCGAGCAGTCTCTCGCCGGTCTGATGCGGGACTCAGGGGACGGCGCGGGCGACGACCAGGCGGACACCGGCGCCAAGAACATCACGCGCGAGCACGAACTGGCGCTCGCCGCCAACGCGCGGGAGATGCTCAGCCAGACCGAGCGGGCCCTGGAGCGGCTCGACGCGGGCACCTACGGCCTGTGCGAGAACTGCGGCAACCCGATCGGCAAGGCGCGGATGCAGGCATTCCCGCGGGCGACCCTGTGCGTCGAGTGCAAGCAGAAGCAGGAACGGCGGTACTGACCGGTATCCGGGTGCCGTCGGACGTGTCGTACTCTCGTCCTCAGTCAGGTACCTAGGTTGAGGGACTCACGTGGCAGAGGCGGAGCGCATCATCGGTACGCCGGACACCCCAGAGGCGGCGGGAGCCGGGCCGGAGCGGTCCGACCAGGCCGCGAAGGACGCCGGGGGCGTCGCGAGCACGGCGTCGGGCGAGTCGTCCGGTGCGGACGACCCGGCTGCCGCCGCGGCGGAGCGGCCCCGGGGCAGGCGCCGTGTCGCCGTGCTGTTCGGGGTCGCCGCCTTCGCGTACGCCCTCGACCTGATCAGCAAGATCATCGTGGTCGAGAAGCTGGAGCACCACCCGCCGATCGAGATCATCGGGGACTGGCTGAGGTTCGAGGCGATCCGCAACGCGGGCGCGGCCTTCGGCTTCGGTGAGGCGTTCACCGTGATCTTCACGGTGATCGCGGCGGCCGTGATCGTGGTGATCGCCCGGCTCGCCCGCAAGCTGTACAGCCTGCCCTGGGCGATCGCGCTCGGCCTGCTGCTCGGCGGTGCGCTCGGCAACCTCACCGACCGGATCTTCCGCTCGCCCGGCGTCTTCCAGGGCGCGGTGGTGGACTTCATCGCGCCCAAGCACTTCGCGGTGTTCAACCTCGCCGACTCGGCGATCGTGTGCGGCGGCATCCTGATCGTGCTGCTGTCGTTCAAGGGGCTGGACCCCGACGGGACCGTGCACAAGGACTGAGACCGCGAGGGGCCTGCGCGAGGTTGTCCACAGGCTCCGTACGGGACTGTCTCACCCGTCCGGCATACTCGACGGGTGAGCACGATTCCCGAGATCCGTACCCTGCCCGTGCCCGACGGCCTGGAGGGCGAGCGCGTCGACGCCGCCATCTCCCGCATGTTCGGCTTCTCCCGGACCAAGGCGGCCGAGCTCGCCGCCGCGGGGAAGGTCACGGTCGACGGGTCGGTGGTCGGCAAGTCGGAGCGGGTGCACGGCGGCGCCTGGCTGGAGGTGGAGATGCCGCAGGCACCGGCGCCGGTGCAGGTCGTCGCCGAGCCGGTCGAGGGCATGGAGATCGTGCACGACGACGATGACGTGGTCGTGATCGTCAAGCCCGTCGGCGTCGCCGCGCATCCGTCGCCGGGCTGGAGCGGACCGACGGTCATCGGCGGTCTGGCCGCGGCCGGCTATCGGATCTCGACGTCCGGCGCCGCCGAGCGTCAGGGCATCGTGCACCGGCTCGACGTGGGCACCTCGGGGCTGATGGCCGTGGCCAAGTCCGAGTACGCGTACACGTCGCTCAAGCGCCAGTTCAAGGAGCGCACGGTCGACAAGCGGTACCACACGCTGGTACAGGGCCACCCGGACCCGACCAGCGGCACCATCGACGCGCCCATCGGCCGCCACCCCCACCACGACTACAAGTGGGCGGTCACGGCCGAGGGCAAGCCGTCGATCACGCACTACGACCTGATCGAGGCGTTCCGCGCCGCCTCGCTGCTCGACGTGAAGCTGGAGACCGGCCGCACCCACCAGATCCGCGTCCACATGGCGGCTCACCGGCACCCCTGCGTCGGCGACCTGACGTACGGCGCCGACCCGACGCTCGCCAAGCGGCTGCACCTGACCCGCCAGTGGCTGCACGCCGTACGGCTCGGCTTCGAGCACCCCGGGGACGGGCAGTGGGTGGAGTTCGAGAGCGACTACCCGGCCGACCTGCAGAAGGCCCTGGACCAGGTCCGCGAGGAGACCTGGGCATGAGCGCCCCGGCGTATGTCGTGCGCGTCGCCGAGGACCCCGCCGACCGCGAGGCGTGCTTCGCGGTGCGCAAGGAGGTCTTCGTCGTCGAGCAGGGCGTCCCGCAGGAGATCGAGTACGACGCCTACGACGCCGGTGCCGTGCATGTGCTGGCGGTCCGGGAGGACGGGACGCCGCTCGGGACCGGGCGCCTGCTGCACGGCGAGGCGGCCGCGGCCAAGGTCGACGGCGACCCGACGGTGGGCTCGCTGGGGCGGCTCGCCGTGACCCGGGCGGCGCGCGGGCTCGGCGTCGGAGCGGCCCTGGTGCGGGCCATCGAGGAGGCGGCACGCGCGCGAGGGCTCGCGGCCGTGGATCTGCACGCGCAGTCGCACGCGCTGGGCTTCTACGAGCGGCTGGGGTACGTGGCGTACGGCCCGGAGTTCCCGGACGCGGGGATACCGCACCGGGCGATGCGGCGCGCTCTGTAGCCAGGCCCGTGCGCGCCGGTGCCGGAAGCCGGCGTGGCAGGCTGGAAACCTGTCGCTGAACGTCGACCTTCCCGGAGTGCTGACCGTGGATCAGTTGGCCCTGCTGTTCGTGCTGTTGCTCGGGGCCGTGGTGAGTGTCCCGGTCGGGGACCGGTTCGGATTGCCGGCGCCGGTGCTGATGACGCTGCTCGGGATCGTGCTCGCGTTGCTGGAGTTCGTGCCGAACGTCGACATCCCGCCGGATCTGATTCTCCCGCTGCTGTTGCCGCCGCTGCTGTACGCCGCCGTACGGCGGACCTCTTGGCGGCAGTTCGCGGCGAACGTGCGGCCCATCCTCCTGCTGGCCGTGGCGCTGGTGTTCGTCACGATGGTGTGCGTGGCCGCCGTCGCCCACGCGATCGTGCCGGGGCTCCCCCTGGCCGCCGCGTTCGCCCTGGGCGCGCTCGTCGCGCCGCCCGATCCGGTCGCGGCGACCGCTGTCGCCGGGCAACTCGGGCTGCCGCGGCGGCTGGTGTCCATCCTGGAGGGCGAGGGACTCTTCAACGACGTGACGGCCATCGTGCTGTACCACGTGGCGATCGCGGCCGCCGTGAGCGGCACCTTCTCGCCGTGGCAGGCCGGACTCGACCTGGTGCTGTCCGCCGTGGTGGCGCTGGCCGTCGGGCTGGCTCTCGGGTGGGGCGCCAACAAGCTGATGGACGTGCTGGGGGACGCCACGCTCCAGATCGGGCTGACGCTGCTCGTGCCGTACGCCTCGTACGTGATGGCCGAGGAACTCCACGGCTCCGGAGTGCTCGCCGTGCTCGTCACGGCCCTGTTCCTCGCCGAGTACGCCACCGATCCCGACGACGTGATGACCCGGCTCGCCGGGCACACCTTCTGGGACATCGTCGACACGCTGGTCACCGGCGTCGCGTTCGGTCTGATCGGGCTCGAACTGCACAACGCGGTGCGGACGGCGTCCGGGCGGTGGGGCGAGATGCTCACCTGGGCGGCCGCGGTGGCCGGGGTCGTCGTACTGGTGCGGCTGCTGTGGCTGCTGCCGGCCACCTGGCTCGCCAAGCGGATGCACGCCAAGCGGGACTACGAGGAGATCCCGATGAGCTGGCGCGAGACCGTCGTGATGTGGTGGGCGGGGATGCGCGGCGTCGCCTCGGTGGCCCTGGCGCTGGCCATTCCGCTCGAGACGGACTCGGGGGCCGCCTTCCCCGACCGGAACGAGATCGTGTTCATCGCGTTCGGTGTGATCATGGCGACGCTGGTGGCGCAGGGGCTGACCCTGCCGTGGCTGGTGAAACGGCTCGGGGTGCGCGCCGACAGCGAGCGGGAGAAGGAGTTCGAGAAGCAGCTGGCGGTGCGCGCGGCCAAGGCGGCGAAACGCCGGCTGCGGGAGATCGAGGCCGTCGAGGAACTGCCGGAGGAGCTGTCCGAGCAGATGCTGCGGCGGGCGTTCGAGATCGGGGTGCGGATCAGCCCGGAGATGGGCGAGGAGGAGCGCAGGGAGGCCTATGAGCAGCGGGTGCGGCGGCTGAAGCGGGTGCGGCGGATCCAGGGCGAGATGCTGAGCGCGGCACGGCACGAGGTCGTGGCGGCGCGCAGTGAGCCGGGGGCCGATCCGGAGGTGGTGGACCGGGTGCTGCGGCATTTGGACGTGCGCAGTCTGCGATGAGGTCGCCTCCGGGGACGGTCTCTTCGTACGCTCGGATCATGGCTCGCAATGTGGTGATCAGTGGCGGAGGTACGGGAATCGGGCTCGCGGCGGCGCGGCTGTTCGCGGCGGACGGGGATCAGGTGCTGCTGCTGGGGCGGCGCCCCGAGGTGCTGGAGCGGGCCGGCGTGCCCGGCGCCCTCACCTACGCGGCGGACCTGAGCAAGCCGCGCGGTGTGCGGGGCGTGGAGCGGTTCGTGGCGTCGCGGCTCGGCACCGTGGACGTGCTGATCCACAGCGCCGGAGGGGCCGGCTATCTGGAACCCAAGGTGGACAGCGACGAGCCCCTCGACGTCGTCCTGCACCACTGGACCCTCAACTTCGGCCTCAACACCCTGACCGCGGCCCTGCTCACCGAGGCGCTCAAGGACCGGCTCGCCGACCCCGGCGGACGGGTGCTGTTCCTCAGCTCGATCGCCGCCTTCCGGGGGTCCGGCGGCGGGGCGTACGCGGCGTCCAAGGCGGCGCTGCATCCGTACGCCCACGATCTGGCCCGGCAGTTGGGGCCGCGCGGGATCACGGTGAACGTGGTCGCGCCGGGCTATGTCGAGGACACCGACTTCTTCGGGGACACGATGGACGAGGAGAGGCATCGGCGTCTCGTCGCGGAGACCTCGACCGGGCGGGCCGGTACGCCGGGGGACGTCGCCGCGACCCTGCACTGGCTGGCGTCCCACGGCGCCGGGCACATCACCTCACAGATCATCCAGGTCAACGGCGGAGCCGAGCGCGGCCACTGAGAGCGGTCGGCGACGGCGTTCCGACGCCGGCCGGTGCCGGTCAGGGCCGCTCCGGGCGCACCGCCGGCTGGTGGTCGTGCTGGTGGGCGCGGCGGGCCGGGATGCGGCCGGGGGCGGGGTAGCCCGGCGGCAGGGCGGCGTCCGCCGCGTTGACGCGCGGCAGTGCGTACGGGTGCTGGTCGGCCAGCCAGCGGATCAGCTCCTCGCGCACCGTGACCCGGACCGTCCACAGGTCGTCCGCGTCCTTCGCCGTCACCAGTGCCCGTACCTCCATGGTGCTCGGGGTCGAGTCGGTGACGACCAGGCCGTAGTCCCGGCCGTCCCACGCGGGGCACGCGCGCAGGATGTCACGGAGCCTCTCGCGCATCTTCTCCATCGGTGCCGAGTGGTCGACGTGGAGGAAGACGGTGCCGGTCATCTGGGCGCCGCCGCGGGACCAGTTCTCGAACGCCTTGGCGGTGAAGTACGACACCGGCATGGTGATCCGGCGCTCGTCCCAGGTACGCACCGTGAGGAACGTCAGGGTGATCTCCTCGACCGTGCCCCACTCGCCGTCCACCACGACCGTGTCTCCGAGGCGCACCATGTCGCCGAACGCGATCTGGAACCCGGCGAACATGTTGCTCAGCGTGGACTGGGCCGCGACACCGGCGACGATGCCGAGGATGCCGGCCGACGCCAGCAGCGAGGCGCCGGCCGCGCGGAACGCCGGGAACGTGAGCAGCATCGCCGCCACGGCCACCACGCCGACGACCGCCGACACCACGCGCATGATCAGCGTCACCTGGGTGCGCACCCGCCGGACCCGCGCCGCGTCGCGGTGGACGCGGGCATAGCGGCTGTACGAGGTCTCCACGATCGCCGCCGCGATCCGGATCGCCAGCCAGGCCGTCGTCCCGATCAGCACCAGCGTCAGCACCCGGCCGACGGCGACCCGGTGCTCGGGGAGCAGATCGGCCTCGTGGTACGACGCTCTGAGCAGGGCCGCGCACAGAACGAGCTGGTAGGGGACGCGGGCGCGGCGCAGCAGACCCCACAGCGGTGTCTCACCGTGCCGGTCGTCGGCCTTGCGCAACAGGCGGTCGGTGGCCCATCCGATGATCAGGGTGAGCAGGACCGAGCCGCCGATCACGATCAGCGGGCGGAGTATGTTCTCCATGCCCTCGAACGTAACCAGCCGAGGGGGGTCGTGAACATGTGCGTCCGTGAGGCGGTGGTCACTGCGCTGTCGGACCCGGCTGGCACCATGGCCTCATGAACATCATGCTCTTTCACTCGGCCTATGGCCTCAGGCCCGCGGTGCGCCATGCCGCGGACCGGCTGCGCGCCGCCGGACACGAGGTGTGGACGCCGGACCTCTTCGAGGGGCGCACGTTCGAGACGGTCGAGGAGGGCATGGAGTTCTACGAGCGGATCGGCAAGGACGAGCTGCTGAAGCGGGCGGTGCTCGCTGCCGCGCCCTACTCGGAGCGAGGGCTCGTGTACGCCGGGTTCTCGCTCGGCGCCTCCGTCGCCCAGACTCTCGCGCTCGGCGACGAGAAGGCGCGCGGTCTGCTGCTCCTGCACGGCACGTCGGACCTCGCGCCGAACGCCTCGGTGGACGAGCTGCCGGTGCAGCTGCATGTCGCCGAGCCGGATCCGTTCGAGACGGACGACTGGCTGAGCGCCTGGTATCTCCAGATGGGCAGAGCAGGCGCCGACGTCGAGGTGTACCGGTACGCCGGGGCCGGCCACCTCTATACCGACCCCGGACTTCCGGACCACGACGAGGAGGCCGCCGAGGCCACCTGGCGGGTGGCGCTCGGCTTCCTCGACTCGCTCTAGCCGCTCACCACACGGCTCAGCCGGCCGCTCGGTAGGCCGCCCAGTTCTGCTGCATACGCGTCACCTGGCCCGCGGTGAACTGGTACATGCAGGAGTCGTACGTGTAGTCCATGAAGTTGTGGATCGGGTCGGCGCCCGCCTTGCGGGTGCAGGTGTCCCGTCCCTCGGGGCACTGGTAGGCGGCGCTCCTCTCGGCCGGGGTGTCCTCGACGTAGTCGCCGTTGCCGTTACAGCCGCCCTGGAAGGTGTGGTACAGCCCCATCCAGTGGCCGACCTCGTGGGTCGCGGTGTCGCCCTCGTTGTAGTGGGCGGCGGAGCCGCCTGGCAGCGAGGCGTCGAGGAGCATCACGCCGTCCATGGACGGGCTCGACTTGTAGGAGCTGGGGAAAGTGGCCCAGCCGAGCAGGTCGTCGCCGAGGTTGGCGGTGTAGATGTTGAGCGCGTCGGCGCCGCCCTTGCGCAGGGCGGACTTCATCGCCTTCTCCTCGGGCGAGCCGTAACCGACGTTGTACCAGGCCGCGTTGTCGGTGTAGTCGGTGCCGGCCAGGGTGAACTGGTGGCCGGAGTCGGTGTTGCCGGTGCCCTGACCGCCGAAGGCGGAGTTCAGGACGCTCATCTGGGCGTTGATGTCGGCGGAGCTCAGCTGACCGGTCGCGCCGTCGTGGATGACGTGGAAGTAGACCGGGATCGTGGTCGAGGCGGCCGCCGCGAGGCTGCGGCTGCCCGAGGCCGGGAGCTTGTCGAGCTTCGCCCGCAGATCGGCGTCCATCGCCTGGGCCTTGGCGGCGCTGATCTCGTTGGGTTCGGCGACGGCCTCGCCACCGTGTCCGGGGTGGGCCTCGCGGGCCGCGGAGTGGCCGGCCTCCTCGGCGCAGTCGGCGGCCGGAGCCTTGGCCGCCGCGAGTGTGGGAGGCGCCGACAGGGGAGTGAGCATGAGAGTTCCGGCCAGTGCGGCCGTGGCGAGAACACGTCTGCGCGTCTGGGGTGATATCCGGGCAAGCGCACGCATGCTGACTCCTAGCTGATGCGTTGGGGAGAGGGGACAGGGGTCTTCCTGGCCGCCGCCCGGAGATTACGTGGACATGCCCATGTCCGAAGAGAATCGATCAGGCCCAATCAATTACCCGGCAAATGAGGGTGATTGGGATAAGTGAATGATCAACCGTCCGGAGTGCGGGATCGCGGCGTGACGGCTTCCGCCGCCAGGGCGGGTGGTGTGTCCGCATTCGGAACGCGGCTCGCGCCACCCGCCGTAGCGATGTGATGTCCGGTCAACGGTTATCGATCGGGCCAGTACTGGCCGAAAACCGACCCTTGGGTGCGGCCCTTACACGGGGTCGTACGTCCGCTCGACCTTCTGCGTGCCGCTGCGCGTGCGATACGAACGGGTCCACTTCGAGGTCGCGTCCGCCTTCGTGCGGTCGGACAGCACGTAGTAGTCCATCTGCGCCCGGTCCGCCGTGAGGTCCAGGACGCCGTAGCCGTGGCGGTCGGTGTCGACCCAGTGGACGTGCCGGTTGGCGGCCCTGATGACCGGCGCGGCGACCGCGGAGACCGTGCCCTCGGGGACCTTCACGATGTCGTCGAGGTTGTCGGAGGTGACCGACGTGACGACGAACTCCGTGGCGGCGGAGGCGGACAGCGGGTACGTGCCGGCGTCCACCGGCACGTCGTTGGCCCACGCCATGTGGATGTCGCCGGTCAGGAACACGGTGTTGCGGATCGCGTTCGCGCGCAGGTGGGCGAGGAGCTCGCGGCGGTCGTCCGTGTAGCCGTCCCACTGGTCGGTGTTGAGGGCGAGGCCCTCCTGCGGCAGGCCCAGCAGCTTGGCGAGCGGCTTGAGCAGGTCCGCGGAGAGCGACCCGATGGCGAACGGCGCGATCATCACCGAGTTGCCGACCAGCCGCCAGGTGGTGTCGGACGACTTCAACCCCGCCTTCAGCCAGTCCAGTTGGGCGCGGCCGGTGAGCGTGCGCTCCGGGTCGTCGACCTCCCCGTTGCCCACCTTGACCTGCTGCGAGCGGAAGGACCGCAGGTCCAGCAGGGAGAGGTCGGCCAGCTTGCCGAAGCGCAGCCGGCGGTAGGTGGTGCCGGCGATCGCCGGGCGCACCGGCATCCACTCGAAGTAGGCCTGCTTGGCGGCGGCCTGGCGTGCGGCCCAGGTGCCCTCGGCGCCCTCGGTGTGGTTCTCGGCGCCGCCCGACCAGGCGTCGTTGGCGATCTCGTGGTCGTCCCAGATGGCGATGACGGGGGCCGTGGTGTGCAGGGCCTGCAGGTCCGGATCCGTCTTGTACATGCCGTGCCGGACGCGGTAGTCGGCGAGGGTGCGGATCTCGTGGGTGGGCGCGTGCCGCCGTACGACCTTGCCGCGCGTGCCGTACTCCCCGGTGCCGTACTCGTAGATGTAGTCGCCGAGATGCAGCCAGGCGTCCAGGTCGCCACGGGCCGCGAGATGGCGGTACGCGGAGAAGTGGCCGCCCTCCCAGTTGGCGCAGGAGACCACGCCGAAGCGGAGGCCCGCGACGGAGGCGTTCGCCGCCGGCGCGGTACGGGTGCGCGCCACCGGGGAGTCGGCGCCGCCGGTCGAGAAGCGGAACCAGTAGTCGGTGGCCGGCTCCAGACCGCGTATGTCGGCCTTGACGGTGTGGTCGGAGGCGGCGGTCGCGGTGGTCGAGCCCTTGGCGACGATGTTCGTCAGCGCCTTGTCGCGGGCGACGATCCAGCTGACCTCGGTGTCCGGGCCGAGCCCGGAACCGGGGGTCGCCTCGGGTGTCGGCGTCACCCGGGTCCACAGCAGGATGCCGTCGGGCAGCGGGTCGCCGGAGGCGACGCCGTGCAGGAAGGCGGGGACCGCGTCGGCGGCGCGCGCGGGCAGCGCCGCGGCGAGCGGGCCGGCCAGGACAGCCGTCGCCGCCGCGGCCTTGACGACCGTACGGCGGCGAGGGGAAAGGGAATTGAGCTGCTCAGGTGATCTGTGTCGACTGGTCACAGCCGATCAGGTTACTGAGCGGTATGAACAAGAGCGGGCGAACCGGCGAAAGTTCGCCCGCTCTTTTGCCGAAGGCCGGTTCAGCCCTTGAGGGCCGCGTCCACCGCCTTGGTGAACTCAGCCGCCGTCCACGGCTGGTTGGGGTTGGAGGTCTTGAGCTGCTTGCCGTCGATGACGAAGCTCGGGGTGCCCTGCACGCCGTCCTTGTTGGTGTCGAAGGTCTTCGACATGGCCAGCGCCCAGGCGTCGTAGGTGCCCTTCTTCACCGCGTTCTCGAACTTGGCGTTGTTCTTCAGGGCGGGGACGGTGTCCGCGATCTCGATCAGGTAGTCGTCGTCCGCGAACTTGTCCTCCGACTCCAGCGGGTGGAACTTCGCCGAGTACAGGGCGGTCTTGTACTTGAGGAACGCCTCCGGGCTCACGTTCAGCGCGGCGCCCATGGCGCTCATCGCGTTCTTGGAGCCCTCGCCGTTGGCGCCGATCTCGCCGTCCTTCATCTCGTCGCCGTCGAGGAACGTGCCCCCGATGAACTGGAGCTTGTACTTTCCGGCCTCGATGTCCTTGTCGACGGTCGAACCGGCGGCCTGCTCGAAGGAGGCGCAGACGGGGCAGCGCGGGTCCTCGTACATCTTGAGGGTCTTCTTGGCGCTGTCCTTGCCGATGACGACGGTCGTGCCGTTCGGGCCGGAGGTGTTGGCGGGCGCGACGACCTTGGCGTCCGTCATCGCCTCCCAGTGGCTGGGCTTGTTGGCCTGGACGATGGCGTAACCGATGCCGCCGGCCAGGGCCAGAACGCCGACGACGGAGCAGGCGACGACGATCTGCCGCTTGACCTTCGCCCGCTTCGCCTCGCGCTCGCGCTCGGCGCGCAGCCGCTCTCGGGCCGCCGTCTTCGCCGCCTGGCTGTTCCGCTTGCTCATGTGGGTGATCTCCATGGGGACGCGCACACCTGTGTGTGCGGATTACGTAAGGGGTGGTCTGGGTGCTCGATCGCCGGTCACGCGAAGGTGACGGCGGGCGAGCACGGAGGTCCACGCCGGCCCAGGGAGTGCGCGAGGAGAAGGCTGCGGGAGGTGGTCGTACGGCGGACGGGGCGCGGTAGGCGCCCGGCCGGCCGGGTCAGCCGTACGGTCCCGGCCGAGACCGCCAGCAGCAGCGGGCGGAACGTCGTCGCGGTCACCGCCCCCAGCAGCTGGGCCAGGGCCCGCTCGCCGCGCCGCAGCCACGCGGCGGCGACGAGACCGACGCCGACGTGGGCCCCGAGCAGGAACCAGGCGGTGGCCGGGTCGGCGTGGGCGAGGAGACCGCCGAGCTTGTCGGGGTCGGTACCGGTGACCTCGGCCAGCGGGGTGCCGACCTGGGTGCCGTCGCCGCACAGCACGTCCCAGCCCACCGAGGCCAGCGGGCCGGCGACCGGCCCGCCCGCCTTGCCGTAACAGACGTGCTGGCCCGTGGTGAGGATCGTGTCGGCGGCCAGCTCCAGCGGGATCAGCAGGGCGGCGATCCGCCCGAAGCTCCGCTCCCGGCCGGCCAGCGCGTACGCCAGGACGAACACGGCGGCCGCGAGCAGGGCCACCGTGTTCAACGGCAGGGGTGCCCGGGACAGCAGCACGTGCGACGCGGTGCTGAGCGTCACCACGAGTGACGTGAACAGCGCCGCGCGTACGGCTCGTAGGTGGGTCCCGGATATGTCCATAGCGTGGAGAGTCTGTCACGTGGGCCTGTAAGAGACCCCTAAAGGGTGCCTGTCAGCGGCCGGGGGACGACGGTATGCGGCCTTTCCGTCACAGACCCGGAATCCGGCCGTTGCGGAACAGGTCCACGAAGATCTGGTGGTCGGCACGCGCGCGTGCGCCGTAGCCGTGCGCGAAGTCGACCAGGAGCTCCGCGAACCCGTCCTCGTCAGCGGCGATCGCGGCGTCGATGGCCCGCTCGGTGGAGAACGGCACCAGGGACTCGCCGGAGGTGTCGTCCGCCGCCGCGTGCATCGTGGCCGTCGCCCGGCCGAGGTCGGCGACGACCGCCGCGATCTCCTCCGGGTCGTCGATGTCGCCCCAGTCGAGGTCCACGGCGTACGGCGAGACCTCGGCGACCAGCTGGCCCGCGCCGTCCAGCTCGGTCCAGCCCAGCCACGGGTCGGCGTGCGCCTGGAGAGCGCGCTGGGAGATCACCGTGCGGTGACCCTCGTGCTGGAAGTAGTCGCGCAGCGCCTGGTCCGTGACGTGCCGGGAGACGGCCGGGGTCTGGGCCTGCTTGATGTAGATCACGACGTCGTTCTCGAGGGCGTCGGTGTGGCCCTCCAGGAGGATGTTGTACGACGGCAGCCCGGCCGACCCGATGCCGATGCCGCGGCGGCCGACCACGTCCTTCACCCGGTACGAGTCCGGGCGGTCCAGCGAGGCGTCCGGCAGCGTCTCCAGGTATCCGTCGAACGCGGCGAGCACCTTGTAGCGGGTGGCCGCGTCCAGCTCGATGGAGCCACCGCCCGCGGCGAAGCGGCGCTCGAAGTCGCGGATCTCGGTCATCGACTCCAGCAGCCCGAAGCGGGTCAGCGCGCGGGCGTCCCGCAGCGCGTCCAGGAGCGGGCCCTGGGCGGTGTCCAGGGTGAAGGGAGGCACCTCGTCGCTCTTGGCGCCGGTCGCCAGGGCGTGCACGCGCTGGCGGTAGGCGGCCGCGTAGATCCGCACCAGCTCGCTGATCTGCTCGTCGCCGAGCGCCTTGGCGTACCCGATCAGGGCGACGGAGGCGGCGAAGCGCTTGAGGTCCCAGGTGAAGGGGCCGACGTACGCCTCGTCGAAGTCGTTGACGTTGAAGATCAGCCGGCCGTTGGCGTCCATGTACGTGCCGAAGTTCTCCGCATGCAGGTCGCCGTGGATCCACACGCGCGAGGTGCGCTCGTCGAGGTACGGTCCGCCCCGCTTCTCCGGGTCGAGGTCGTGGTAGAAGAGACACGCCGTGCCGCGGTAGAAAGCGAAGGCCGAGGCCGCCATCTTCCGGAACTTCACGCGGAACGCGGCCGGGTCGGCGGCCAGGAGCTCGCCGAAGGCGGTGTCGAAGACGGCGAGGATCTCGTCGCCGCGCTGCTCGTCGTTGAGCTGGGGGACCGACATCGCTGGGTGCCTCCTGGTGCAGGTGGTGCATGACGTGTGGGGCGGATCGTCCCCTCCCGGCAACGTACGAGCCTGCGAGGGAGTGCCCGAGTCCTCCGCATGAAGGTACGCGGGGAAGCGGCCCGAGTGTCAGTGCCGAGGCATAGACTTCGACGCTGTCCCCCAGACTGTCCGCAGCCCGTCGGGATCCCGCCCGGATCTTGTCGACGTATGTTTGCCTTGGAGGCCGAAACCGTGTCAAAGCCGCCGTTCACGCACCTGCACGTCCACACCCAGTACTCGCTGCTGGACGGTGCCGCGCGGCTGAAGGACATGTTCAACGCCTGCAATGAGATGGGCATGACGCACATCGCCATGTCCGACCACGGCAACCTCCACGGGGCGTACGACTTCTTCCACTCCGCGAAGAAGGCCGGAGTCACCCCGATCATCGGGATCGAGGCGTATGTCGCCCCCGAGTCCCGGCGCAACAAGCGCAAGATCCAGTGGGGCCAGCCGCACCAGAAGCGGGACGACGTCTCCGGTTCCGGTGGTTACACCCACAAGACGATGTGGGCCGTGAACAAGACGGGCCTGCACAACATCTTCCGGCTGTCCTCGGACGCGTACGCCGAGGGCTGGCTCCAGAAGTGGCCCCGGATGGACAAGGAGACCATCTCCCAGTGGTCCGAGGGGATCGTCGCCTCCACCGGCTGTCCCTCCGGTGAGGTGCAGACGCGGCTGCGCCTCGGCCAGTTCGACGAGGCCCTCAAGGCGGCCGCCGACTACCAGGACATCTTCGGCAAGGACAAGTACTTCCTGGAGCTGATGGACCACGGCATCGACATCGAGCACCGGGTCCGCGACGGCCTGCTGGAGATCGGCAGGAAGCTCGGCATCCCCCCGCTGGTCACCAACGACTCGCACTACACGTACGCCCATGAGGCGGGCGCGCATGACGCGCTGCTGTGCATCCAGACCGGCAAGAACCTCTCCGACCCGGACCGCTTCAAGTTCGACGGCACCGGCTACTACCTGAAGTCCACGGACGAGATGTACGCCATCGACTCCTCGGACGCCTGGCAGCAGGGCTGCGCCAACACGCTCCTGGTCGCCGAGATGGTCGACACCACCGGCATGTTCGAGAAGCGCGACCTCATGCCCAAGTTCGACATCCCCGAGGGCTACACCGAGGTCACCTGGTTCAAGGAGGAGGTCCGCCGTGGCATGGAGCGCCGCTTCCCCGGCGGTATCCCCGAGGACCGCCAGAAGCAGGCCGACTACGAGATGGACGTCATCATCTCGATGGGCTTCCCCGGCTACTTCCTCGTCGTCGCCGACTTCATCATGTGGGCCAAGAACAACGGCATCGCGGTCGGTCCCGGCCGAGGCTCCGCGGCCGGCTCGATCGTCGCCTACGCCATGGGCATCACCGACCTCGACCCGATCCCGCACGGCCTGATCTTCGAGCGGTTCCTCAACCCCGAGCGCATCTCGATGCCCGATGTCGACATCGACTTCGACGAGCGCAGGCGCGTCGAGGTGATCCGGTACGTGACCGAGAAGTACGGCGCCGACAAGGTCGCCATGATCGGCACGTACGGCACCATCAAGGCCAAGAACGCGATCAAGGACTCCGCGCGCGTGCTGGGCTACCCGTACGCGATGGGCGACCGCATCACCAAGGCCATGCCCGCCGACGTCCTCGGCAAGGGCATCCCGCTGTCCGGCATCACCGACCCCAGCCACCCGCGCTACTCGGAGGCCGGCGAGGTCCGGTCGATGTACGAGAACGAACCGGACGTGAAGAAGGTCATCGACACCGCCAAGGGCGTCGAGGGCCTGGTCCGGCAGATGGGCGTGCACGCCGCCGGCGTGATCATGTCCAGCGAGACCATCACCGAGCACGTGCCCGTCTGGGTCAGGCACACCGACGGCGTCACCATCACGCAGTGGGACTACCCGAGCTGTGAGTCGCTCGGCCTGCTGAAGATGGACTTCCTCGGCCTGCGCAACCTGACGATCATGGACGACGCCGTCAAGATGGTGAAGTCCAACAAGGGGATCGACATCGATCTCCTCGGCCTCCCGCTGGACGACCCCACGACCTTCGAACTGCTCCAGCGCGGCGACACCCTGGGCGTCTTCCAGTTCGACGGCGGCCCCATGCGCTCGCTGCTGCGCCTGATGAAGCCGGACAACTTCGAAGACATCTCCGCCGTGTCGGCCCTGTACCGCCCGGGCCCGATGGGCATGAACTCCCACACGAACTACGCCCTGCGCAAGAACGGCCAACAGGAGATCACGCCCATCCACAAGGAGCTCGAGGAGCCCCTCAGGGAGGTCCTGGACGTCACCTACGGCCTGATCGTCTACCAGGAGCAGGTGCAGAAGGCCGCCCAGATCATCGCGGGCTACTCGCTCGGCGAGGCCGACATCCTCCGCCGCGTGATGGGCAAGAAGAAGCCCGAGGAGCTGGAGAAGAACTTCGTCATCTTCCAGGGCGGCGCCCGCAAGAACGGCTACAGCGACGAGGCGATCCAGGCCCTGTGGGACGTGCTGGTCCCGTTCGCCGGATACGCCTTCAACAAGGCGCACTCCGCCGCGTACGGCCTGGTCTCGTACTGGACCGCCTACCTGAAGGCGAACCACCCCGCCGAGTACATGGCCGCGCTGCTGACGTCCGTCAAGGACGACAAGGACAAGTCGGCGATCTACCTCAACGAGTGCCGCCGCATGGGCATCCGGGTGCTGCCGCCGAACGTCAACGAGTCGGTGCACAACTTCGCCGCCCAGGGTGACGACGTGATCCTCTTCGGCCTCGAAGCCGTGCGCAACGTCGGCACGAACGTGGTCGAGTCGATCATCAAGGCCCGCAAGGCCAAGGGCAAGTACGCCTCCTTCCCCGACTACCTCGACAAGATCGACGCGGCCGCCTGCAACAAGCGCACCACCGAGTCGCTGATCAAGGCGGGCGCCTTCGACACGCTGGGCCACACCCGCAAGGGCCTCACCGCGCAGTACGAGCCGATGATCGACAACGTGGTCGCGGTCAAGCGCAAGGAGGCCGAGGGCCAGTTCGACCTCTTCGGCGGCATGGGCGAGGAGGAGAGCAACGAGCCCGGCTTCGGACTCGACGTCACCTTCACGGACGAGGAGTGGGACAAGACCTACCTGCTCGCCCAGGAGCGGGAGATGCTCGGTCTGTACGTCTCCGACCACCCGCTGTTCGGCCTGGAGCACGTGCTGTCCGACAAGGCCGACGCGGGCATCTCCCAGCTGACGGGCGGTGAGCACGCGGACGGTGCCGTGGTCACCATCGGCGGCATCATCTCCGGCCTCCAGCGCAAGATGACCAAGCAGGGCAACGCCTGGGCGATCGCCACGGTCGAGGACCTCGCCGGGTCCATCGAGTGCATGTTCTTCCCGGCGACGTACCAGCTCGTCTCGACCCAACTCGTCGAGGACGCCGTGGTGTTCGTCAAGGGTCGCCTCGACAAGCGCGAGGACGTGCCCCGGCTGGTCGCGATGGAGCTCCAGGTCCCCGACCTGTCGAACGCGGGCACCAACGCGCCCGTGATCCTCACCATCCCGGCCACCAGGGTCACCCCGCCGATGGTGAGCCGCCTCGGCGAGATCCTCAGCCACCACAAGGGCGAGAGCGAGGTCCGCATCAGGCTCCAGGGCCCGACCAGGACCACGGTGCTGCGCCTCGACCGGCATCGCGTGAAGCCCGACCCGGCGCTGTTCGGCGATCTGAAGGTGCTGCTCGGGCCGTCCTGCCTGGCGGGCTGAGGGACGGCGCGTCCCCTATGGGGAAGCACGTCCCCCATAGGTAAGCACGTCACCCATGGGCAAGCGCGTCACCCATGCGTAAGGGGCGCACCCGGATCGGGTGCGCCCCTCTTCGTGTGCCTGGGTCTCAACAACCCGTTACGCGGATGTCAGTTGTGGCCGAAGCGCTTCTGCCGGCCCTTGCGGGCCATGTCGCCGGGCGTGACCTGCGTGGTGCGCGGCTCGGGCGGCGTCTCCATCACGGTCTGCTGGGCCTGCTGCTGACCACGCTCGGACTGCGGCTGCTTGCGGTCCTGCTTCTTGTTCTTGGCCATGGTGATGCCTCCTGTGGGGGATCTAGGGGCCAGGGCCGGGACCAGATTCACATAGGCTGACAAAGAGCGCATGTCGGATAATTACCGTGTGTAACGGCGGTTGTCGGGGCGCCGGGCATGGCGCGTCACGGCGGCGATGCCCCGAAACGCCACGCCGAAGATCGAGTTCGGCCCGTTAACCCCCGCGCGGTCGGGCAGACTCGAAGGAAGCCCGAAGCAAACCTCCCAGGAAGAGGGTGAGTCGCGTGGACCGCTGCATCGTCCTGGTGGACGCCGGGTATCTGCTGGGGGCCGCCGCGAGCCTCCTCGCCGGGGAGCCCTCCCGGTCCCGGATCACTGTCGACCACACCGCCCTCATCCAGGGCCTGCGCGAACGCGCCGAGTCCGACACCCAGCAGCCCCTGCTGCGCATCTACTGGTTCGACGGCGCCCCCGACCGCGTCCCCCAGCCCGAGCACCGCAGGCTGCGCGTGATGCCCCGGGTCACCGTCCGGCTGGGTGCCCTGACCCGCAGCGACGGACGCTGGGCCCAGAAGGGCGTCGATGCCGCGATGCACGCCGAGCTCACCGAGCTGGCCCGCAACCGCGCCTGCTCGGACGTGGTGCTGGTGACCGGAGACGGCGATCTGCTGCCGGGCATGATGGCCGCCAAGGAGCACGGCGTCGCCGTACACCTGTGGGCCGTACAGGCCGCGGACGGTGACTACAACCAGTCCGAGGACCTGGTCGCCGAGGCGGACGAGCGACGCGTGCTCGACCGTACGTGGATCACCAAGGCCGTACGCGCCAAGGAGCTCACCGGGGTGTGCGCGCCGCCGCCCGCGCCCCGCCCCGAGATCGCCGCGATCCTCTCCGCGCCGCTGCCCGAATCCGCGCTCGCCTCCGCGCCCGAGCGGACCGCCGACGAGAGCGAGCGCGCCCAGGCGGTCACCCCGTCGGAGAACGGCACGCAGGAGCGGGTGCCGGCGCCCAAGGGCGTGCCCACGCCGAAGGACCTCGCCGCCCTGCGCGCGCCCGGCGTCCAGCCGGCCCAGCATCCCGCGAGCGCGACGCTGCGCTGGTCCTCCGACAAGGGGTGGGTCGACCGGCCCGGGGCCGCGGCCGAGTCGCCCGAGGCGGCCTCGATGCCGACGCTCGCCCAGCTGACCACGGCTGAGCAGCGGTGGGCCGACCGGGAGGAGGACATCACGACGGTCGGCGGTGACCCGTACGAGGTCGGGCAGGTGTTCGCACGGCGGTGGATGGAGCGGCTGGGGGACCAGAGCCACCTCCAGCGGCTGTCCGGCATGTATCCGCGGATCCCGCACCGGATCGACGGGGAGCTGCTCCGGTACGCGGCCCGGTTCGGGTTGCTCGCGCACAAGGACGACCAGATCGACGAACATGACCGGTACGCGATCCGGGCCGGGTTCTGGCGGGAGATCGATGTGCGGACGGCTGCCGAGCACGCGCCCGCGGGTGAGTGAATCAAGTGGCTCGCGGTGGGCTCCGCACCGCCGGGAAGCGCCGTCGCGGCTGAGCGCCGTTGCGGCGGATTTGTGCGGACCGGCGGATGTACGTCGGCGAGCTGCCGGTTTGTGCCGAGTGGCCGCCCCGAGGGCGGACGCGGGCTGCGGACCCCTTAGGCTCGTCCCTTGTGAGTACGCGCGCGGCACAGGCACTTCGGCACAGTGGTGATGTGGTGTGCGCCGTGCGCGGGCTGACCAAGACCTATCCGCCCGTACGAGGGCGGCGCGGGGCGCCCGGAACGCCCGAGGTGCGCGCCACCGACGACGTACGGCTGGACATCCGGCGCGGTGAGATCTTCGGGCTGCTCGGGCCGAACGGCGCCGGGAAGACCACCCTCGTACGGCAGCTCACCGGGCTGATGCGGCCCGATCGCGGCAGCGTGGAGATCCTCGGGCACGACATCGTGCGGCACCCGGAGCGGGCCGCGCGCATCCTCGCCTACCTCGGGCAGGAGTCGACCGCCCTCGACGAGCTGACCGTGTCACTCGCCGCCGAGACGACCGGGCGGCTGCGCGGCCTGGACGTGCGGCAGGCGCGGGCCGAGCGGGACGCCGTTCTCGACGAGCTGGGGCTCACACCGCTCGCGGCTCGGCCGCTGCGGAAGCTGTCCGGCGGGCAGCGACGGCTGGCCTGCTTCGCCGCCGCGCTGGTCGGGGAGCGGCCGCTGCTCGTGCTGGACGAGCCGACCACCGCGATGGACCCGGTGGCACGGCGGGCCGTCTGGTCGGCCGTGGACCGGCGGCGGGCCGAGCACGGTACGACCGTGCTGCTCGTCACCCACAACGTCATCGAGGCCGAGATGGTGCTCGACCGGGTCGCCGTGCTCGACCGGGGCCGTGTGATCGCCTGTGACACGCCGTCCGGGCTCAAGGAGCGGGTCGCCGGCGAGGTGCGGGTCGAGCTGCTGTGGCGGGACCGGGCGCCGCTGGACGTGCCCGAGGTCGCCGCGCTGCGGGACCGGGCCGTGGAGTCCGGGCGGCGCTGGACGCTGCGGCTCGCCCCCGAGGAGGCCCGCGCGGTCGTCGCCACCGTCACCGGCGGGGCCGCCTTCGCCGCGCTGGACGACTTCACGCTCGCCACGCCGAGCCTGGAGGACGTGTATCTGGCGCTGGGCGGGGCCGCGCAGCAGGGGCTGGTGAAGGCTTGAGCACGCAGACTGTCGTATCCGTATACGTATCCGTAGCCGTACGGAACAGGGCCACCGGACGGAACAGGGCCACCTCCCCAGTGATCCCCCGTGTGAAAGGGAGCAGCGCCACGTGAGTGTCGTACCCGCCGAGGTTCTGCCGGGCAGTGTCCTGGCCGTGGACGAGTCGGCCGGCCCGGCCGCGGCCGAGCTCGGCCCGCGTGCGCGGCTGTGGCCGTCGCTGTGCGCCGTGTACCGGGCTCAGCTGTCCCGGGCGCGGGTCGCGCGCATTCCGCTGCTGTTCGTGGCGACCTTCCAGTCGGTCGGGATCATGGTCCTCATGCGGGGGGTCGTGGACGGCGGAGCCGAGGCGCAGGCCGTGGTGGCCGGGTCGTCGGTGCTCGTCGTCGCCTTCGTCGCGCTGAACCTGCTCGCCCAGTACTTCGGGCAGCTGCGGGCCAGCGGCGGGCTCGATCACTACGCCACGCTGCCGGTGCCGCCCGCGGCGGTGGTGCTGGGGGCGGCGGGGGCGTACGCCTCGTTCACCGTGCCGGGAACCGTGGTGACGGCGGTCTTCGGGTGCGTGCTGTTCGGGTTGCCGATGGCGCATCTGTGGGTGCTCGTCGCGGTGATCCCGCTGGCCGGGGCCGCGCTCGCCGGGCTGGGGGCGGCGCTCGGGCTGCTCGCGCCCCGGCCGGAACTGGCCACGCTGCTCGGGCAGTTGGGCATGTCGGCGGCGCTGCTGCTGGGTGTGCTGCCGGCCGAGCGGATGCCGGAGGCCGTGCGGTTCACGCGGGATCTGCTGCCGTCGACGTACGGAGTGGAGGCCTTCGCGCGGACCTTCGGGGAGCGGCCCGACTGGGCGTTCGTCCTCGGTGACCTGGCCGTGTGCGGGGTGGTCGGTGTCGTCTCGCTGGCCGTCGCCACCTGGGCGTACCGCCGGGCGGCCGTCCGGTGACGCGCCGCACGGGGCGGTTTGGCACGATGGCAGGGTGACCGCTCCGCTGACTCCTCCTCCGCCGCCGCGTGACCAGTCCTCGAACCGGGCGTGGCAGCCGCCCGGTGCCGGGCACACGGCTTCCGCATCGCAGGGCGCCGGGTACGGCCCCGCGTCCGGATCACAGGGCCCGTACGGCGTGCCGCCCGGCCCGCAGGGCTCGCCGGGCTCGTACGGCGCGTACGGCATATATGGCTCGTACGGACAGGACGGTCCTGGAATGAAGACCGAGGTGCGCGAGGCCGCAGTCGTGGCGGTGGTGGTGGCGCTGGCCGGGGCGCTGCTCGGGGTGCTGTGGTGGTGGCTGGCGCCGAGCGTGCCGCTGGTCGGGGACGTCGTCGGCAAGAGCTGGGTCGTCTACCTTAAGGACACCGAGGGTGAGCAGGCGATCGGGGTGGACGGGACGTTCACGCTGCTCGCGCTCGCGTTCGGGCTGGTGAGTGCGGTTGCCGTGTTTCTCTGGCGGCGGCGCGGGGGCGTGCCGTTGGTGGTGGCCCTGGCCGTCGGGGGGTTGCTCGGGTCGTTGCTGGCCTGGCGGGTCGGGGTGTGGCTCGGGCCCGCTCAGGACGTGGTCGCCCATGCGAAGGACGTGGGCAAGGGTGTTGCCTTCTCGGCGCCGCTCAAGTTGGGGGCCAAGGGGGCGTGGCTGGCGTGGCCGCTGGCCGCGTTGGTGGTGCATCTGGGGCTGACGGCGTTGTTCGGGCCGCGGGAGGTGGATCCGTATCCGCCGCACGGCGAGGGGCAGCCGCAGCAGGGGCCGTACGGGGCGCCGCCGGTGTAGGGCGCGGTGGCGCCCATGTCAGGGGTCACGCACGCCCGATGGGAGCCAGGGTCGCGTTCGTGAGCTTGGCCAGGTCGTCGGGGGAGAGTTCGACCTCCAGGCCGCGGCGGCCCGCCGAGACGCAGATCGTGGGGTGGGCGGAGGCCGACGCGTCCAGGACCGTCGGGAGTGTCCTGCGCTGCCCCAAGGGGGAGATGCCGCCCCGGACGTAGCCCGTGGTGCGCTCGGCCGACGCGGGGTCGGCCATGACCGCGCGCTTGCCGCCGACGGCCGCCGCGAGGGCCTTGAGGTCCAGTTGGCCCGCCACCGGGACCACCGCCACGGTCAGCTTTCCGTCCACGTCCGCCACCAGGGTCTTGAACACCCGGTCCGGTGACACGCCCATCGCCTCCGCCGCCTCCTCGCCGTAGGAAGGGTGGGCGGGGTCGTGGTCGTAGGAGTGGGTCGTGTACGCGACGCCCGCGGCCGTGAGGGCCACCGTCGCGGGCGTGCCGCCCGACTGCTGCTGTTGTTTCTTCGACTTCTTCGCCATGTCCGCCGACTTCGCCCTCGTGTCCCTGTCCCGCTCGGTCCCGCCGCCGGCCTCGCTGAGTCGCCGGTTCCGCCACGCTCCGCTCAGTTCAGGCTCGTCGGCCCGCGTGTCAGGTCCGACGCCGGCAGCGAGGGCAGAGTACGGATGATCGCGCTCTCGGTGCGAAGGAGTTTCAGTTCGTCGCGCAGACGGGAGGCGGTGTCCGGCGCCTGGAGCAGACGCTGTTTCGTCGGGGTGTCCAGCATCATCGCGGCCGCGACCAGGTAGGAGACGACCCCGGGCTGGTCCGGAAGGTCGGCCGTCGTGGACAGGGAGCGTTCGCGGGCGCCCGCCAGGCGCCTTTGGTACTGGCGGAACGCGCGCAGCACCCCCTCCGCCAGGGCCCCCGCCTCGTCGCCCGGCTCCTCCGGCAGCTCCTCCAGCTCCGCCGTGAGGAACGGGCCCGACGTGTCCACGGAGAGGAGGCGTACGCGGGTCGTTCCCGTCGCCAGCACCTCGAAGGTGCCGTCGGCCTGCTCCCGGATCGTCGCCGCGTCCGCCACACAGCCCACCCCGTGGAGCGCCTTGACCGGGTCCGGGCCGAAGCCCGCCGCGGGGCCGCGTTCGGGCAGCGCCGTGGGGTCCGGCATACCGGGCGCGCTCGGGGCCACCTCGTGGCCGTCGCGGATGGCCATGACGGCGAAACGGCGCGGCTCCTCCTCGGGTGTCTTCAGCAGTTCGCGCATCATGGCGCGATAGCGCTCCTCGAAGACGTTCAGTGGCAGCACCAGCCCCGGGAACAGCACCGAGTTCAGGGGGAAGAGCGGAAGACGGACGGTCACGGCGTCAAAGCCTAGTGGTCATCGGCGTGAACCCGTCCGGGGTGCCCACTCCGTGGATGACCGGCGCGGGCACTCCGGGCGGAGGCGGCGGCCGTCCGCTGCCGCACTTCCTCCCGTACCTCCAGGAACCGGCCCAGCGGGTCGTCCGCGGACCGGCTCCACGGGAAGGAGGTGGCGTACGGCCCGATCAGGCGCAGCTGCTCCAGGGCGTCCTCCCAGCGGCCGAGCCGTACCAGGACGTACGTCAGCTTGTTGCGGACCCCGGCCGGCCAGGGGTCGGCCGCCGGGAGGCGGGAGGAGAGCGCGATCGCGCGGTCGACCGCCGCGTCCAGCCGCTCGGGCGGCACGCCCGGACCGCAGCCGTCGGTCAGGTAGGCGAAGGCGGCCCGGGTCGGCAGCGCCTGCACGAGGGAGTCGGCCGGGGCGTCCTGCGCGGCCCGGTCGGCGAAGTCGAAGCACTCCCGGTGGGAGCCGTGCCAGGACGAGGCCAGATAGCGCAGCGCCGCCACATGGCAGCCGTAGTGCAGCGGGGCGCGGCGCAGCGCCGCCTCCCACAGTTCCCCGAAGTAGGTGTGCCCGGCACGGGAGCCGCGGGCGTGGTCCAGCGCGATCCGCCACGGCACCGGGTCCCGGTCGTCGGCGCGGGCGGCGGCGGTGATCAGCGGGCTCACCCCGCGCAGCAGCTCGGCCCGGGCCGGGGACTGCCAGGCGCGGTCCACCGCGAGCTGGGCCATGACCAGCAGCGCGTCCGGGTCGTGCGGGGCGGCCGCGCACCAGGTCTGCAGCCACTCCGGCCGCGAGCGCGCGAAGGCCGCCAGGCGCAGCACGTATCCGTCCCGGTGCTCCCACCGCGCCCGCAGCCGGGTGCCGGCGAGCAGTTCGGCGGCGGCGTCGTACGCGCCCCGCCCGGCCGCGACCAGCGCGGGTCCGAGGTGGTCGTCGGGCGCGTCGAGGAGCACCTCGGAGTCGGCGGGGAGCCCGACGGCCGGGTGATCTACGGTCCTTGGCGTCCGGGAGGTACGGCCGAACGGGAGCAGCAGAGCCATGGTGCCGACCATTGAAAGACGGCTGGTCGGGCCCGCGCCATAGGGAACGGACAACCCATGGAAAGTTGTACGCGGATGGGTCAAGAACCGGTAAAGGTCAAGTGTTCAACCACTGTCGTACCTTCATAAGTTCAGCTCAGAAGCCTCACCGAGCTCGCCTACCTCGGCTGCCTCCGCCACCTCCGCAACCTCCGCTGCCTCAGCGGTGTCAGCTCCGTCGCAGCAACCGCGTGGCCCCCGCCGCCACGGTCGTCGCCAGGATCCAGCCCAGCAGGATCATCGCCGCGGCCAGCCACTGCCAGCCGCCGCTGAGCTGCCAGAACCCGACCTGGCCCAGGTCGATGACCGGCAGCAGCAGGTCGAGGGCGAAGAGGGCCGGGTCCCAGGTCGGATGCTCGCCGCCCTTGAGCGGCGGATGCTCGGCATGGGTGAAGGCCACCGAACTCGCCGCCCACAGCACCGCCATCCACACGGCCGCCCGGCCCGGCCGGTAGCCGTAGGCGACGGTCCAGTCCTGCGCGTACCCCCAGAGCTTCGCCGCGAGCGGCAGGGTCTCGCGGCGCCGGCGCTGTTTGGCGAGCAGCACCTCGCGCGCGTCCTCGTCCTCACCGCCGGCCCGCAGCACGGCGGCCAGCCGCTCGTACGGCTCTGGGGTGTACTCGGCGGTCGCGGCGGCCACCCACTCCAGCCGCCGCTCCAGCGGGAACGGGCCGCGCGGCACGAGGTTCTCGTAGGTGAAGCCGCTCATGTGCAGCCGACCGGGGCCCGGCCAGGCGTCCGCCCGGTCCATCAGGTTGACGATCCGCGCCCCCGACAGCACCACCCCGCCGCGCTCCGGCTGCTCCCCGAGGAAGCGCAGCTCGGGCGTCTGGATGCGGCGCAGTGACAGTTCCTGCTCGTCGGTGAAGGCGAACCGGGCCCGCTCCAGGTCGACCGCGTCCCCGAACCGCCCGTCGTCCAGCCGTACCCCGCCCTGGCACGCGAACCGCTGGATGCGCGTCCCGCGCGCCGGGGTACGGCCGCTCAGCAGCGGACTGCCGACGCCGGCCGGGGTCAGATACAGCGTGCGCCCGACGGTCAGCTGGGGGGCGTTCAGCGCGAGCCGCGTGTACGGGTTGACCAGCCGCGCGCCCCGCAGGCTCAGCGACACGCCGATGCTCGCGCCGCGCAGACTCAGCTCGCCGTGCGACTCCAGCATCTCGGCCTGCAGGTCCTGCCCGACGGTCATGCCGTCCCCGGCGATCGAGCGGCCGCTGCGGTCGCGGTAGACGATCGCCTGGTTGAGCAGCAGATCCGTGCCGATGTGGGCGTCGGTGAGCCGTACCCCGTTGTGGAAGCGGCAACGCGGCAGATGCAGGTCGCCCTCGGTGTGCACCCGGGCGGCCTCCAGGCGCGGCACCGCGCAGTCCACCAGCCGCACGGTCGTGAAGCGGGCCTCCGGCAGCCGGACCTCCCGGTCGAAACGGCAGCCGCGCATCTCGACGTACGGCACCACCGTGCCGCCCGCGAGGTCCATCGTGTCGCTGATCCGCACGCCGACCAGCTTCAACGACGACACCCGGCCCGCGAGGGCGGGCGGTCCGTCCAGCAGCAGCCAGCAGACGATGCGCGCGCGTACGGTCCGCTCGTCTCCCCAGGGGTGTCCGCCGTGCGGATCGTCGACGACCGTGTCCCCGCTGCTCAGGTCGTACACAGTGCCGTTGCGGAAGGCCTGCCACATGCCGGCCTCGGCAGCGGTCAGGCCGTCCGGCAGGTCCCCGCACGGGGTGCCGGCCCCCTCGGTCACAGCTTTCCCTTCCTCCCCGGCTACTCGTGAGTCGTTTGCCCCGTACACCTGTTCTGCCCGCTGAGTAACGCCCCGAACACCAGACGTGAAGGGGATCTTCCGGGTTCCGCAGGGGGCGCGTATCAGCCATTGGAATGTGCGAACGGTTCCCGAGCGAGGTCTGCGAGAATTGAGCCCGTGATCTCCCGAATCGATCTGCGCGGCGACGCCCTCCCCGAGGGCCCCGCCCTGCGCGACCTGCTGCCCCGAGCCGACTTCGACGTTCAGGCCGCCCTGGAGAAGGTGCGACCGATCTGCGAGGCCGTGCATCATCGGGGCGACGCGGCGTTGATCGACTTCGCCGAGAAGTTCGACGGCGTCAGGCTCGACCAGGTGCGGGTGCCCGTCGAGGCTCTCGAAAAGGCCCTGGACGAGCTCGACCCGGCCGTGCGGGCGGCCTTGGAGGAGTCCATCCGCCGCGCCCGTCTCGTCCACCGCGAGCAGCGCCGCAGCACCCACACCACCCAGGTCGTGCCCGGCGGCTCGGTCACCGAGAAGTGGGTGCCGGTCGACCGGGTCGGGCTGTACGCGCCCGGCGGGCGGGCCGTCTACCCGTCCTCCGTGATCATGAACGTCGTCCCGGCCCAGGAGGCGGGCGTCGAGTCCCTCGCCCTCGCCTCCCCGGCGCAGGCCGAGTTCGGCGGCCTCCCGCACCCGACGATCCTCGCCGCGTGCGCGCTGCTCGGCGTGGACGAGGTGTACGCCGCCGGTGGCGCGACCGCCGTCGCGATGTTCGCGTACGGCACCGAGTCCTGCCCGCCCGCCCCCATGGTCACCGGCCCCGGCAACATCTGGGTCGCCGCCGCCAAGCGTTACTTCACCGGCAGGATCGGCATCGACGCCGAGGCCGGACCGACCGAGATCGCGATCCTCGCGGACGGCACGGCCGACCCGGTGCACGTCGCCTCCGACCTGATCAGCCAGGCCGAGCACGACCCGCTGGCCGCCGCCGTCCTCGTCACCGACTCCGTGGAGCTCGCGGACGCGGTCGAGAAGGAGCTGGAACCGCAGGTCGCGGCCAGCAAGCACATCGAGGACCGGATCCGTCCCGCCCTCGCGGGCCGGCAGTCCGCCATCGTCCTGGTCGACGGCATCGACGAGGGCCTGCGGGTGGTCGACGCCTACGGCGCCGAGCACCTGGAGATCCAGACGGCCGACGCGGCCGCCGTGGCCGACCGGGTGCGCAACGCCGGCGCGATCTTCATCGGGCCGTGGGCGCCGGTCTCGCTCGGCGACTACGCCGCCGGGTCGAACCACGTGCTCCCGACGGGCGGCTGCGCCTGCCACTCCTCCGGGCTGTCCGTGCAGTCCTTCCTCCGGGGCATCCACATCGTCGACTACACGAAGGACGCGCTGGCCGAGGTCGCGCATCACGTGGTCACGCTGGCGGAGGCGGAGGACCTGCCGGCGCACGGCGCGGCGATCAAGGCACGGTTCGGTTGGAAGGTTCCTGAAGGCAAGTGACTGGCAACCCCTCTGTGTCCCCCTGGGACGAGCTCCCCGTCCGTGACGAGCTGCGCGGCAAGTCCCCCTACGGCGCGCCCCAGCTCGACGTCCCTGTACGGCTGAACACCAACGAGAACCCCTACCCGCTGCCCGAGCCGCTGGTCGAGCGGATCGCCGAGCGGGTCCGTGAAGCCGCCCGCAACCTCAACCGCTACCCCGACCGGGACGCCGTCGAGCTGCGCACCCAGCTCGCGAAGTACCTGACGGACACCTCCGGCTACGAGGTCGGTCCCGCGAACGTCTGGGCCGCCAACGGCTCCAACGAGGTCATCCAGCAGCTGCTGCAGACCTTCGGCGGGCCCGGCCGCACGGCCATCGGCTTCGAGCCGTCGTACTCGATGCACGGCCTCATCTCGCGCGGCACCGGCACCGGATGGATCTCCGGCCCTCGGAACGAGGACTTCACCATCGACCTCGCCGCCGCCGAGAAGGCGATCGCCGAGCACCGGCCGGACGTCGTCTTCATCACCACCCCCAACAACCCCACGGGCACCGCGGTCCCGCCCGAGACGGTCCTCGCGCTGTACGAGGCCGCGCAGGCGGCGAAGCCGTCCATGGTCGTGGTCGACGAGGCGTACATCGAGTTCAGCCACGGCGACTCGCTGCTGCCGCTGCTCGAAGGCCGGCCGAATCTCGTCGTCTCCCGGACGATGTCGAAGGCCTTCGGCGCGGCCGGCCTGCGCCTGGGCTACCTCGCCGCGCACCCGGCCGTGGTGGACGCCGTCCAGCTCGTACGGCTGCCGTACCACCTGTCGGCCGTCACCCAGGCGACCGCCCTGGCCGCCCTGGAACACACCGACACGCTGCTGAAGTACGTCGAGCAGCTGAAGGCGGAGCGGGACCGGCTGGTCACCGAGCTGCTGGCGATCGGCTACGAGGTCACCGCGTCGGACGCCAACTTCGTGCAGTTCGGGCGCTTCGAAAACGCTCACACCGTCTGGCAGCAGATCCTCGACCGGGGCGTCCTGGTCCGGGACAACGGCGTGCCGGGCTGGCTGCGGGTCACCGCCGGAACCCCCGAAGAGAACGACGCGTTCCTCGACGCGGTACGTGAACTGAAGAAGGAGCAGAGCGCATGAACCGCGTAGGACGCGTGGAGCGGGTCACGAAGGAGACGTCGGTGCTCGTCGAGATCGATCTCGACGGCAGCGGCAAGGTCGACGTGTCGACCGGCGTCGGCTTCTACGACCACATGCTCGACCAGCTCGGCCGGCACGGTCTGTTCGACCTGACCGTCAAGACCGAGGGCGACCTGCACATCGACTCGCACCACACCATCGAGGACACCGCCCTCGCGCTGGGCGCCGCCTTCAAGCAGGCCCTCGGCGACAAGGTGGGGATCTACCGGTTCGGCAACTGCACGGTCCCGCTGGACGAGTCCCTCGCCCAGGTCACCGTCGACCTGTCCGGCCGCCCGTACCTCGTGCACACCGAGCCCGAGAACATGGCGCCGATGATCGGCGAGTACGACACGACGATGACCCGGCACATCCTGGAGTCCTTCGTCGCCCAGGCCCAGATAGCGCTGCACGTGCACGTCCCGTACGGGCGCAACGCGCACCACATCGTGGAGTGCCAGTTCAAGGCACTGGCGCGGGCCCTGCGGTACGCGTCCGAGCGGGACCCGCGCGCGGCCGGCATCCTGCCCTCCACGAAGGGCGCGCTGTGAACGGCACGTCGACCGTCCTGATCGTCGTCGGCCTCTTCCTGGTCGGCGGGATCATCTCCTTCGTCAAGCAGCAGATGCCCAGGAGCCTCATCGTGCTGCTCTCCATCGGTGCCGCGATGTGCCTCGTCGCCGGCGTCATGCGGCTGGAGGTGTGGAATTGAGCACCAAGAACGTCGTCGTCTTCGACTACGGCTTCGGCAATGTGAGGTCGGCCGAACGGGCCCTCGCGCGCGCGGGAGCCGACGTCGAGATCACCCGTGACTTCGACCGCGCCATGGACGCCGACGGCCTGCTGGTACCGGGCGTCGGCGCCTTCGCCGCCTGTATGCAGGGCCTCAAGGAGGCGCGCGGCGACTGGATCGTCGAACGGCGGCTGGCCGGCGGGCGTCCCGTGATGGGCATCTGCGTCGGCATGCAGATCCTGTTCGCGTGCGGCATCGAGCACGGCGTCGAGACCGAGGGCCTCGGCGAGTGGCCGGGCTCGGTCGAGCCGTTGCAGGCCGACATCGTGCCCCACATGGGCTGGAACACCGTGGACGTGGCGGCCGGCTCCGAGCTGTTCGCCGGCCTGGACGCGGACGCCCGCTTCTACTTCGTGCACTCCTACGCGGTCCACGACTGGGCCCTGGAGACGCACAACCCGACCATGACCGCCCCCAAGGTCACCTGGTCCACGCACGGCAAGCCCTTCGTGGCCGCCGTGGAGAACGGCGCCCTGTGGGCCACGCAGTTCCACCCCGAGAAGTCCGGCGACGCCGGAGCGCAGCTGCTCACCAACTGGATCGGAACCCTGTAGAGACATGGCCAAGCTCGAACTCCTCCCCGCCGTCGACGTCCGCGACGGCCAGGCCGTCCGCCTCGTGCACGGCGAGTCCGGCACCGAGACCTCCTACGGCTCCCCGCTGGAGGCCGCCCTCGCCTGGCAGCGGGCGGGCGCCGAGTGGCTCCACCTGGTCGACCTGGACGCCGCCTTCGGCACCGGTGACAACCGTGAGCTGATCGCCGAGGTCGCGGGGGCGATGGACATCAAGGTCGAGCTGTCCGGCGGCATCCGCGACGACGCCTCGCTGGCCGCCGCGCTCGCCACGGGCTGCACGCGCGTGAACCTCGGCACGGCCGCCCTGGAGACCCCCGAGTGGGTCGCCAAGGTCATCGCCGAGCACGGCGACAAGATCGCCGTCGGCCTCGACGTACGCGGCACGACCCTGCGCGGCCGCGGCTGGACCCGCGACGGCGGCGACCTCTACGAGACGCTGGAACGCCTCAACAAGGAGGGCTGCGCCCGCTACGTCGTCACCGACATCGCCAAGGACGGCACCCTCCAGGGCCCCAACCTGGAGCTGCTGAGGAACGTCTGCGCGGCGACGGACCGCCCGGTGGTGGCCTCCGGCGGCGTCTCGTCCCTGGACGACCTGCGGGCCATCGCCGAGCTGGTCCCGCTCGGTGTCGAGGGCTCCATCGTCGGGAAGGCGCTGTACGCGAAGGCGTTCACCCTGGAAGAGGCCTTGGAGGCTACATCGTGAAAACGGACACAGTGTCATGACGTCCGATGCCGTGCGGCGCGTGCAGAGCGGAAGTCCCTGGGAAGAGTCCTTCGGTTTCGCACGTGCCGTCGCGGCGGGCGATCGTGTGCTGGTGGCGGGCACGACATCGTTCAAGGGCGACGTGCTGTACGGCGAGGGCGACCCGTACGAGCAGGCCAGGGTGGCCTTCACCAGCGCGGTCGAGGCGATCGGCGAGTTCGGGCTCGGCATCGAGTCCGTGATCCGGACCCGGATGTACCTGACCCACGCGCGGGACGTGGACGCCGTGGCCCGGGCCCACAAGGAGTTCTTCGACACGGTGCGCCCGGTCTCGACGTTGCTCGTCGTGGAGGGCTTCGTGGACTCGCGCATCCTGGTCGAAGTGGAAATAGAAGCATTCACAGGACGTGAGTAAGGAGCCGGTTTCATGACCCTGGCGGTCCGAGTCATCCCCTGCCTGGACGTGGACAACGGCCGGGTCGTCAAGGGCGTCAACTTCCAGAACCTGCGCGACGCGGGCGACCCCGTCGAGATGGCCAAGGTGTACGACGCCGAAGGCGCCGACGAACTGACGTTCCTGGACATCACCGCCTCCTCCGGCAACCGGGAGACGACCTACGACGTGGTGCGGCGCACGGCCGAGCAGGTGTTCATCCCGCTGACGGTGGGCGGCGGTGTGCGCACGGCCGAGGACGTGGACAAGCTGCTGCGCGCGGGCGCGGACAAGGTCGGTGTGAACACCGCCGCGATCGCCCGTCCCGACCTGATCCGCGAGATCGCCGAGCGGTTCGGGCGGCAGGTCCTGGTCCTGTCGGTCGACGCGCGGCGCACAGCTGAGGGCACCTTCGAGGTCACCACGCACGGTGGCCGTCGCGGCACCGGAATCGACGCCGTCGAGTGGGCGCACCGGGCCGCCGAGCTGGGCGCGGGCGAGATCCTGCTCAACTCGATGGACGCGGACGGCACGAAGGACGGTTACGACCTGGAGATGATCCAGGCGGTACGCAAGCACGTGACGGTCCCGGTGATCGCGTCCGGCGGCGCCGGCAAGCTCACCGACTTCCCGCCGGCCATCGAGGCGGGGGCGGACGCGGTGTTGGCGGCGTCGGTGTTCCACTTCGGCGATCTGCGGATCGGGCAGGTGAAGGACGCGCTGCGGGTCGCTGGGCACCCGGTGAGGTGAGACGGGACCGAGCCCCGGCCACGAGCTTCAGTTCTGGTGGCCGGGGCTTTTTCGTCCGCAGATGCGAAAGAGAAATTGCGCAAAATACATTGCGCAAGATTTGCTTCGCATCTAGGGTCGAGGGCATGACAGGCAAGGAGAGAGACCGCCGGATCAAGGACCTGGGCACGCTCAAGGCGCTCGCCCACCCGCTTCGCATGAACCTGCTCAGAGCGCTGACGATCAGACGGGTGGCCACCGCCTCCCAGCTCGCCGAGCAGGTCGACGAGGCGGTCTCACTGGTCAGCTACCACCTGCGCAAGCTCGCCGAGCACGGCCTCATCGAGGAGGCCGAAGCGCAGAGCGCCGACGGCCGCGAGCGGTGGTGGCAGCCCGCTTCGGACGGCGTGAGCATCCGGGACGAGGACTTTCGCGACGCCCCCGAGAAGGCCGCCGCGCACACGGCGGCGAGCAGGCTGTTCGCCGACCAGCGCGCGGACATGTACCGGCGCTGGCTCGACGAGCGGTCCCACTGGGCGCCCGACTGGAACCGGGTCGCCTCGTCCACCGAGTCCAACATGCGTCTCACGGCGGACGAACTGGCCGAGCTGAACCAGGAGTTGCTCGCCCTCCTGCGCAGATACGACGAGCACGGCCGGGCCGCCGCCGACGCCGGCGACACCGAGGGCCGCGAGAGCGTCGCGGTGCACACGTACGCCTTCCCGTTCCGCGCCTGAGACGCCCGAGAGGACACGCCACCGTGACCGCCACGCTCACAGCCCCGGCCGACATCGTCGAACGACCCGCCCACCGCGACGGCAACGTACTGCGCTGGCTCGCCGCCTACACCGCCTCGATGATGGGCGACAGCGTCTACTACATCGCCCTTTCCTGGGCGGCCGTCCAGGCGGGTTCGCCCTCGCAGGCCGGAGTGGTCATGGCGGTGAGCGCGCTGCCCCGGGCCCTGCTCATGCTGGGCGGGGGAGTGATAGCCGACCGGCTGGGGCCGCGCAGGGTCGTCATAGGCAGTGACGCGGTGCGCTGCGCGGCCGTACTCGCGGTGGCGGCGCTCCTGTTCCTCACCACCCCCGGACTGTGGCCGCTCGCCCTGCTCGCCCTCGTCTTCGGCACCGTCGACGCCGTGTTCTTGCCGGCCGTGGGGGCTCTCCCCGCGCGCGTGACGAGTCGCGGGCAGCTCGCGCGCGTGCAGGGCATGCGCGGGCTCGGCATCCGCTTCGCGAGCGTCGTCGGCGGCCCGCTCGGCGGACTCGCCGTGGCGGTCGGGGGCGCGTCGGCCGCGTTCGTCCTCTCGGGGCTGTTGATCGCCGTGTCGGTGCCGCTGCTGGTCTTCGTACGCGTGCGGGAGCTGCCCGCCGAAGACAGGCCCACCGCTCGTGGCGGCACCGCCTGGCGCGACCTGACGGCCGGGCTCGGCCACATCCGCCGGCACCGTGTGCTGGCCCCGCTGATGGTGGTCATCGCGCTCGGAGACCTCGGCTTCGTCGGCCCGCTCAACGTCGGCCTCACCCTGCTCGCCGACGAGCGTGGCTGGGGCGCCTCCGGGATGGGCTGGGTGCTCGGCGGGTTCGGCGTCGGCGCGGGCGCCGCCTCCCTGCTGCTGACCGTGCGCGGGCACCTGCCGCACGCCGGGCGCGTGGCGGCCTGCGCGATCCTCGCCGGGTCGGTCGCGATCGGCGCCCTGGCCTTCGTCCCGAGCGTCCTCGCGGCCGTCGGCGTGGCCCTGCTCATCGGACTGCTCGCCGGACTCAGCGGGGCCATGTGCGGCGCCCTGCTGCAGACCCAGGCCGACCCCGCGTACCTGGGCCGGGTCACCGCCGTGTCCTCGCTGGTCAGCCTGGGCTTCGCGCCGCTGAGCATGCCGGTGTCCGCCGCCGCCATCGGAGCGTGGGGCACCGGGCCGGTCTTCGTGGTCAGCGCGGCGGTGTGCGGTCTCGGCGGCGTGATCGCCCTGTGCGTGCGCGGCCTGCGGGGCGCGGAACTGCCGAAGTGAGCCTCAGATCCCCAACTGCTTCGTCTCGTGCAGCTTGGCGATCGCGTCCTTGTCGCCGTCCAGTTCGACGTCGGCGGCGCTCTGGCGGCCGTAGGAGAACAGCAGCAGCTCCGACGGCTCGCCGGTCACCGTGACGACCGGCGTGCCCCGGTGGGCCACGGCCGTCTGGCCGTTCGGGCGGCGCAGCACCAGGCCCGTGGGCGCGCCGCGGCCCATCAGCCGGGCCGTGCGCTCCAGACGCGACCACAGCGCGTCCTGGAAGACCGGGTCGAGCTCGCGCGGCGCCCAGTCCGGCCGGGCACGGCGGACGTCCTCCGTGTGGACGTAGAACTCGATCGTGTTCGACGCCTCGTCGATCTGCTTGAGCTGGAAGGGCGAGAAGCGCGGCGGGCCGGTGCGGATGAGCTGGATCAGTTCCTCGTACGGCTTCGCCGCGAACTCCTCCATCGCCTTGTCCAGGCGCCCCCCGAGCTGCTTGATCAGCATGCCGGCGGCAGCGTCGGGACGGCGCTCGCGCACCACCACGTGCGCGGCCAGGTCACGGGTCGTCCAGCCCTCGCAGAGGGTGGGGGCATCCGGGCCCTCGGCCTCCAAGAGGTCGGCCAGGAGAAGTCGTTCACGCTTGGCGAAGGTCGACATGCTGTCAGCCTACGACCACGTACGAGGTCCGCCCAGTGGACACCTCCCGGTCACTGTCAGTGGCGCGCGGCACAATGGCATGCATGACCACCAGCACGCCCCGTCAGCCCAGCCGGCTGGACCCCGAGATCGCCGCGCGCCTCAGGCGCAGCGCGGACGGACTCCTCCCCGCCATCGCGCAGCAGTACGACACCGGAGAGGTGCTGATGCTCGGCTGGATGGACGACGAGGCACTGCATCGCACGCTCACCACCGGCCGCTGCACCTACTGGTCGCGCAGCCGCCAGGAGTACTGGGTCAAGGGCGACACCTCCGGTCACTTCCAGTGGGTGAAGTCCGTCGCCCTCGACTGCGACGCCGACACCGTGCTCGTCAAGGTCGACCAGGTCGGCGCCGCCTGCCACACCGGAGCGCGCACCTGCTTCGACGCCGACGTGCTGCTCAAGGACGGCGACGGCGCCGTACCGGGCCGGGATCAGTAAGGTCAGCCGCCATGGACCTCGAGACGTTCCGCAAGCTGGCCACCGACCGCCGCGTCATTCCCGTCACCCGCAAGCTCCTCGCCGACGGTGACACCCCGGTCGCGCTCTACCGCAAGCTCGCCGCCGAGCGCCCCGGCACGTTCCTGCTGGAGTCCGCGGAGAACGGCCGCTCCTGGTCCCGTTACTCGTTCGTGGGCGTCCGCTCCGCGGCGACCCTCACCGAGCGCGACGGCCAGGCCCACTGGCTCGGCGCCCCGCCCGTGGGCGTCCCCGCCGAGGGCGACCCGCTCGCCGCTCTGCGCGCCACCATCGAGGCCCTGCACACCCCGCGCGACCTCGCCCACGACCTGAACCTGCCGCCCTTCACCGGCGGCATGGTCGGCTACCTCGGCTACGACATCGTGCGCCGCCTGGAGAAGATCGGCCCCGGCGAGCGGGACGACCTCAAGCTGCCCGAGCTCACCATGCTGCTCACCAGCGACCTCGCCGTCATGGACCACTGGGAGGGCTCCGTCCTGCTGATCGCCAACGCGATCAACCACAACGACCTCGACACCGGCGTCGACGAGGCCTACGCCGACGCGGTCGCCCGCCTCGACGCCATGCAGGCCGACCTCACGCGCCCGGTCGCCCAGCCACCGGCGGTGCTGCCGCCCTCCGAACTCCCGGAGTACACCGCCCTGTGGGGCGGCGAGGACTTCCAGGAGGCCGTCGAGGACATCAAGGAGCGCATCCGGGCCGGCGAGGCCTTCCAGGTGGTGCCCTCCCAGCGCTTCGAAACGCCGTGCGCGGCAAGCGCGTTGGACGTCTACCGGGTCCTCAGGGCGACCAACCCGTCGCCGTACATGTACCTGTTCCGCTTCGACGGCTTCGACGTCGTCGGCTCCTCGCCGGAGGCGCTGGTGAAGGTCGAGGACGGGCAGGCCATGGTCCACCCCATCGCCGGGACGCGGTGGCGGGGCGCCACTCCGCAGGAGGACCAGGCCCTCGCCGACGAACTGCTCGCCGACCCCAAGGAGCGCGCCGAGCACCTCATGCTGGTCGACCTGGGCCGCAACGACCTGGGGCGGGTGTGCGAGCCGGGTTCGGTCGAGGTCGTCGACTTCATGTCCATCGAGCGGTACTCGCACGTGATGCACATCGTCTCGACGGTCACAGGGCGGGTCGCACCGGGCCGTACGGCCTTCGACGTCCTGACGGCCTGCTTCCCGGCCGGCACCCTCTCCGGCGCTCCCAAGCCACGAGCGATGCAGATCATCGACGAACTCGAGCCGTCCAGGCGCGGGTTGTACGGCGGCTGCGTCGGCTACCTCGACTTCGCGGGCGACTCCGACACCGCCATCGCGATTCGCACGGCCCTGCTGCGGGACGGCACCGCGTACGTCCAGGCGGGCGCGGGCATCGTCGCCGACTCGGACCCGGTCGCCGAGGACACCGAGTGCCGGAACAAGGCGGCGGCGGTCCTGCGGGCGGTGCACACGGCCAACCGGCTCGCGTGAACCCGGGTGGCCGTCCCATCCGAACCCCGGGTGACTGATCGTTCGGGGTTCGGGTGATAGTGGAGTACGTGACTGCTGTTCCGCACCCCCGTTCCGAAGCCCCCGGTTCCGCCCGGGCCGGCCGTATGAGTCTCGCCCTCGCCCTGCTGTGCGGTGCGCTCGGCGCGGCCGTCGCGCTGCTCGCCACCCGGCAGCGCTGGTCGGAGGGCACCGTGACGGTGGCCGGCGGCCCGTTCCCGCTGGCCGCCAAGGGCAGTGACGTCACGGGCGTCCCCGCGGCCCTGGCCATAGTGGGGCTCGCCGCGCTCGTCGCCGTCTTCGCCGTCCGCCGGGCCGGCCGCTTCATGGTCGCCGGCCTGCTCGCGCTCTCCGGCGCCGGCACCGTCGCCGCGGCCCTGCTCGGCGCCTCCGACAGCGCCGCGCTCGACGAGCAGGCCGCGCGGGCCTCCGGCGACACCTCGGCCACGGTCCACGCCCTCACCCACACCGTCTGGCCCTACGTCGCGGCCGTCGGCGGCGTCCTGATCCTGCTCGCCGGTCTGCTGGCCCTGCGCTACGGCCGCCTGTGGCCCGGGATGTCCGGCCGCTACGAGCGCGGTGGCGCACCCCGCCCGCGCCGCAGGGCCCGGACCGCCGACCCCGACCGGCCCGAGGAGCTCTGGAAGGCCCTCGACCGGGGCGAGGACCCCACCGGAGCCTGACCCGGGGGCGCCCCATGACCCCCGATCACCGCACCCGCACGCGTGCGGGACAATGACAGCGAGCGACCGGCTCACCCACGTACGACACGTACACAGCAACGAGGAGCAAGCAAATGGCGGGCAGCAGCCACGGTCACACCCCGGCCGCCTGGACCGGTGTCTCGATCGCCTTCATCGGTTTCTGCGTCGCGGGAGCCTTCATGGTGATGGACCAGCCCGCGGGCTTCTGGGCCGGCATGGGCGTCGTCGTCATCGGCGGTGTCATCGGCTGGGTCATGCGCGCGATGGGCATGGGCCAGCCCAAGGGCGCTCACGAGGCGCTGCTCATGACGCACGAGCGCGAGACGGCGTCCGCCGAGCGCTGAGAAACCGACTTCGCTGAGGGGCGACCCGGCGCCGATGGGGTGCCTGGGGGCGCCCCTCGCGCGCGTGCGGGGCACAATGCATGACGTGAACGCCGACAGTCAGAGGGCGGCGCGACCCGGCGCCGGCGCCGCGTGGGTACGCCTGGCCGCTCCGGCGGGGGTCCTCGCGGCCGTCGCCGGCGCCTTCGCGTACGTGGGGACCGTGGACCCGAACGAGCCCGGCCACTACCCCGCCTGTCCGCTCCTGCAGTACACCGGCGTCTACTGCCCGGGCTGCGGCGGACTGCGCAGCGCGCACGCCGTCGTCCACGGGGACGTCCTGGCGGCGCTCCAGGACAACGCCCTGGCCGTGGCCGGTTACGCGGTCTTCGCCGTGCTGTGGACCGTCTGGGTGGTCCGCGCGGCGCGCGGACGGCCGTTCAGGCTCGAACTCGGACCGGTGCAACTGTGGGCCGCGGGCGCGTTGGCGCTGGTCTTCACCGTTGTCCGGAACCTGCCGTTCGGTGGCTGGCTGCATCCTTGATCAACGGGGGAATGTCCAGGTAGTGGGACCGGCGTCAACCGGATGCGAGGCCTACGCCCACCTCCGGATACCATCGCAGTGACCATAGGATTCGTACCGCTTTCATAGTCACCGCAGTCATAGTCAACCGTCTGGAAGGGGGCCGCTCGCGTGAGTGTGCTCGACGAGATCATCGACGGAGTCCGTGCCGACCTCGCGGAGCGGCAGGCGCGCGTCAGCCTCGACGAGCTCAAGGAGCGCGCGGCGAAGGCTCCCGCGGCCAAGGACGGGGTCGCCGCGCTGAAGGGCGACGGCGTCAAGGTCATCTGCGAGGTCAAGCGCTCCAGCCCCTCCAAGGGCGCGCTGGCCGCGATCGCCGACCCGGCCGGGCTCGCCGCGGACTACGAGGCGGGCGGCGCGGCCGTCATCTCCGTGCTGACGGAGCAGCGGCGCTTCGGCGGCTCGCTGGCCGACCTGGAGGCGGTCCGCGCGCGCGTGGACATCCCGGTGCTGCGCAAGGACTTCATCGTCACGTCGTACCAGCTGTGGGAGGCCCGGGCGTACGGCGCCGACCTCGCGCTGCTGATCGTCGCGGCCCTCGACCAGGCGGCGCTGGAGTCGCTGATCGAGCGCGCGGTCTCCATCGGCCTCACGCCGCTGGTCGAGGTGCACGACGAGGACGAGGTCGAGCGCGCCGTGGACGCGGGCGCGAAGGTCATCGGCGTCAACGCCCGCAACCTCAAGACCCTCGAGGTCGACCGCGGCACCTTCGAGCGGGTGGCACCGGAGATCCCCGACGGCATCGTCAAGATCGCCGAGTCCGGCGTCCGTGGCCCGCACGACCTCATCGCGTACGCCAACGCCGGCGCCGACGCGGTCCTGGTCGGCGAGTCCCTGGTCACCGGCAAGGACCCGAAGTCCGCCGTCTCCGACCTGGTGGCAGCGGGCGAGCACCCCGCATTGCGGCACGGCAGAGGCTGATCACCCGGTAGGCTGAGCGGCGATGACCCTCCCGATCACCCTGACGACCAGGGACCCGTACGCCCGCCTCGCGCGCGGCTGCCGGCCCCGCGGCTGTCGCGCGCCCGCGCGCAGGGTGCACGGTCGACGGGTGCGGTACGTGATCGGCGACGAACCCGGGCAGGTCAACGGCCGTCGATGGCAGCGCGCCCCCTAGGGGCGCGGGGAACTGCGCGATCAGCCACCACGGGCCCGCAGTCAACTGACCAATCCCTGCCCCCACGGCGATCAGTGTCTCTTTTCACGCACTCACCGTGAGGTATCCGCATGCCCAGCGACTTCTTCATCCCCGACCCGGAGGGTCAAGTACCCAGCGCGGAAGGCTACTTCGGCGCGTTCGGCGGCAAGTTCATCCCGGAGGCCCTCGTCGCCGCCGTGGACGAGGTGGCCGTCGAGTACGACAAGGCGAAGGCCGACCCCGAGTTCGCGCGCGAACTCGACGACCTGCTCGTCAACTACACCGGCCGGCCCAGCGCGCTGACCGAGGTGCCGAGGTTCGCCGAACACGCCGGCGGCGCGCGCGTGTTCCTCAAGCGCGAGGACCTCAACCACACCGGCTCCCACAAGATCAACAACGTGCTCGGCCAGGCCCTGCTCACCAGGCGCATGGGCAAGACCCGGGTCATCGCCGAGACCGGCGCCGGTCAGCACGGCGTCGCGACCGCCACGGCCTGCGCGCTGTTCGGCCTCGACTGCACGATCTACATGGGCGAGATCGACACCCAGCGCCAGGCCCTCAACGTGGCCCGGATGCGCATGCTCGGCGCCGAGGTCATCGCCGTGAAGTCCGGCAGCCGCACGCTCAAGGACGCCATCAACGAGGCGTTCCGCGACTGGGTCGCCAACGTCGACCACACCCACTACCTCTTCGGTACGGTCGCCGGCCCGCACCCCTTCCCCGCCATGGTCCGCGACTTCCACCGGGTGATCGGCGTCGAGGCCCGCCGCCAGCTCCTGGAGCGCGCCGGACGCCTCCCCGACGCCGCCATCGCCTGCGTCGGCGGCGGCTCCAACGCCATCGGCCTCTTCCACGCCTTCATCCCGGACGCCGACGTACGCCTCATCGGCTGCGAGCCCGCCGGGCACGGCGTCGAGACCGGCGAGCACGCGGCCACCCTGACCGCGGGCGAGCCCGGCATCCTGCACGGCTCCCGCTCTTACGTCCTCCAGGACGAGGAGGGCCAGATCACCGAGCCGTACTCGATCTCGGCCGGTCTGGACTACCCCGGCATCGGTCCCGAGCACTCCTACCTCAAGGACAGCGGCCGCGGCGAGTACCGCGCGGTCACCGACGACGCCGCCATGCGGGCCCTGCGCCTGCTGTCGCGGACCGAGGGCATCATCCCGGCCATCGAGAGCGCCCACGCCCTCGCCGGCGCCCTGGAGGTCGGCCGGGAGCTGGGCAAGGACGGGCTGATCGTCGTCAACCTGTCCGGACGCGGTGACAAGGACATGGACACCGCCGCGCGTTACTTCGGCCTGTACGACACCGACGCCGAGGTCGCCGCCGACGCGGACGCCGACGCCGCCGAGATCGAAGGGGACGCCAAGTGAGCGGAAACATCCAGCTGTTGACGGACACCCTGCACGCGGCCAAGGCCGAGGGACGCTCCGCCCTCATCGCCTACCTCCCGGCCGGGTTCCCGACCGTCGACGGCGGCATCGAGGCCATCAAGGCCGTGCTCGACGGTGGCGCGGACGTCATGGAGGTGGGTCTGCCGCACAGCGACCCCGTCCTCGACGGACCCGTCATCCAGACCGCCGACGACATCGCCCTGCGCGGCGGGGTCAGGATCGCGGACGTCATGCGTACGGTCCGCGAGGCGTACGAGGCCACCGGCAAGCCGATCCTCGTCATGACGTACTGGAACCCCATCGACCGCTACGGCGTCGAGCGCTTCACCGCCGAGCTGGCGGAGGCGGGCGGCGCGGGCTGCATCCTGCCCGACCTGCCCGTCCAGGAGTCGGCCCTGTGGAGGGAGCACGCCGAGAAGCACGGGCTCGCGACGGTCTTCGTCGTGGCGCCCAGCAGCAAGGACGAGCGGCTCGCGCGGATCACCGCGGCGGGCAGCGGCTTCGTCTACGCCGCCTCGCTGATGGGCGTCACCGGCACCCGCGAGTCCGTGGGCGCGCAGGCGCAGGACCTGGTCGAGCGCACCCGCGCCACCGGCACCGAGCTGCCCGTCTGCGTCGGGCTCGGCGTCTCCGACGCCGCGCAGGCCGCTGAGGTCGCCGGCTTCGCCGACGGCGTGATCGTCGGCTCCGCCTTCGTCAAGCGGATGCTGGACGCGCCGGACGACGCGGCCGGCGTCGAGGCCGTGCGGGCGCTCGCCGGTGAGCTGGCGAAGGGCGTGCGCCGGCAGGCGTGGACACCGTCAGAAGCCGGACGTCGGAAGTAGTCAGAAGAAGGGCCTTCCGTACGACTCGCTCGAACGGGTGGACCTGAGGCCGGGGAGGCGCGCTGCGCCTCCCCGGTTCGTTTCTGCGGGTGTGAGCGAAAAGAATCGTGAGGGAAAGCGGACCGCCCGGGAGCGGCTGGCGGTCGAGCGTGAGAAGCAGAAGGCCGCCGACAAGCGGCGCCGTGCGCTGATCGTGGGCGCGAGCGTCGTCTGTGTCCTGGGGCTCGCGGCGGTGGTCGGAGTCGTCGCGGCGAACGCCGGCAAGGACGACGGCACAGACGCAGCGGGCCCGGTGGTCGGACCCTCGGGGGCGCAGGGCAAGGACGGCCTCGCGATCCCGGTCGGCGAGGAGAGCGCGAAGTCGACGCTCACGATCTGGGAGGACTTCCGCTGCCCGGCCTGCAAGAGCTTCGAGGACGCCTACCGATCGACGATCCATGAGCTGACGGACTCCGGGAAGCTCAAGGTCCAGTACCACCTGGCGACGATCATCGACGGCAACATGGGCGGCACCGGCTCCCGCAACGCCGCCAACGCCGCTGCCTGTGCCCAGGACGTCGGGAAGTTCGTGCCGTACCACGACGTGCTGTACCGGAACCAGCCGCCCGAGATCGAGGACGCCTTCGCCAAGAACAGCAAGCTCCTGGAGCTCGCGGCCAAGGTCGACGGCCTGGACACGCCCGCCTTCCGCAAGTGCGTCGAGGACGGCACCCACAACAGCTGGGTCGACAAGTCCAACGAGGCGTTCAAGAAGGGCGGTTTCAGCGGTACACCGACGGTGCTGCTGAACGGCAAGAACATCTACCAGGACCAGACGATGACGCCGGCGAAGCTGAAGCAGATGGTGGAGGAGGCCGCCAAGGGCTGAGACCCGGCGGGCGGGGCCCACTGCTCGGGGCGCCGCCTGTTATGGACCCGTAGCCGGGCCGCCTGCCATCGGTCCCGCCCGGCAGGGTAGCGTCGACCTTGCCATGGAACTTGCCTACATTCCCAGCCCGTCGCGCGGGGTGATCCACCTCGGTCCCATTCCGCTGCGCGGCTACGCCTTCTGCATCATCATCGGTGTCTTCGTAGCCGTCTGGCTCGGCAACAAACGCTGGGTCGCCCGGGGCGGTCGGGTCGGCACGGTGGCCGACATCGCGGTGTGGGCCGTGCCGTTCGGCCTGGTCGGCGGTCGGCTCTACCACGTGATCACGGACTACCAGCTGTACTTCAGCGAGGGCCGTGACTGGGTGGACGCCTTCAAGATCTGGGAGGGCGGTCTCGGCATCTGGGGCGCGATCGCGCTCGGCGCGCTGGGCGCGTGGATCGGCTGCCGCCGCCGGGGCATCCCGCTGCCCGCGTACGCCGACGCCATCGCCCCCGGCATCGCCCTCGCACAGGCGATCGGGCGGTGGGGCAACTGGTTCAACCAGGAGCTGTACGGGCGGCCGACGGAGGTTCCGTGGGCGCTGGAGATCACGTCCTCGACGGACGGGCGGGTGCCGGGCACGTACCACCCGACGTTCCTGTACGAGTCGCTGTGGTGCATCGGCGTCGCGCTGCTGGTGATCTGGGCCGACCGCCGCTTCAAGCTCGGGCACGGGCGGGCGTTCGCGCTCTATGTCGCCGCGTACTGCGCGGGCCGGGCCTGGATCGAGTACATGCGCGTCGACGACGCCCACCACATCCTGGGCGTGCGGCTGAACGTCTGGACCGCGCTGATCGTGTTCCTGCTGGCGGTGACGTACTTCGTGCTGTCCGCGAGGAAGCGGCCCGGCCGCGAGCCCGTGGTCGAGCCGGGTGCCTCCGACGGCGAGGCCGCCGGCGAGGACGAGGCCGCCGGCGACGACAAGGCTTCCGACGACAAGGTCTCCCAGGATGAGGCCGAGGCCGACGTGAAGGACGACGTCACGACCGGCATCAAGGACGAGGCCGAGTCGACGAAGAAGACCTGAGGCCCCACCGTACGACGACGAGGGCGCCCGGAACTGTCCGGGCGCCCTCGTCGTGTGCGGGCGGGGCGAGCGGAGGCGATCACGACCGGTGGGCCAGGGACAGGGTCCGCTGCGCCGCCGCCACCACCGCCGCGTCGACGAAGGTCCCGTCCTGCAGGGCCTGGGCGCCTTGCTCGGTCATGGCCGCCTTGACGATCGTCTCCGCCTGCTCCAGTTCTGCCTCCGTGGGCAGGTAGGCCCGTTCGATCACCGGGAGCTGGCGGGGATGGACGGCCGCTCGGCCGAGGAAGCCCAGGGTGCGGCCGTGGGCGCAGGAGGCGGCGAGGCCCTCCAGGTCGCGGATGTCCGGGTGGATCGACTGGGCGGGCGGAGGCAGTCCGGCCGCCCGCGCGGCGACGACGACGCGGGAGCGGGACCAGTCGAGGCCCGCGTCGGCCCGTACACCGAGGTCGGCGCGCAGGTCCGCCTCGCCCAGCGAGACGCCGCGCAGGGCGGGGTGGGCGGAGGCGATCGTGTAGGCCCGCTCGATGGCGAGGGCCGACTCCAGCAGGGCGTACAGCGGGGGTGCGCCTTGGCCGGCGGACGGTGTCGTCCGCGCGATGCGCGTGATCTGCCCCGGCGCCGTCACCTTCGGCAGGCGCAGGCCGGACAGGCCCGGCAGGCCGGCGAGGGCGGTGAGGTCGGCGGCCGCCAGGGGCGTGTCCAGGGCGTTCACCCGGACGTGGACCGGGACGGGGTGCGGGGTGCACAGGAGCTCGGCCGTGGCCGCCCGGGCGTAGTCCTTGCGGTCGGGGGCCACCGCGTCCTCCAGGTCGACGACGACGATGTCCGCCCCGGCCGTGAGGGCCTTCGCGACCACCTTCGGCCGGTCGCCGGGGGCGTACAGCCACGTCAGGGGGTACGGCGTCACAGGGCGCCCTCCTCGCGCAGGGCTGCCAGTTCGGCGGGGGTCAGGCCCAGGTCGGTGAGGATGTCGTCCGTGTCCGCGCCGTGCGGTCGGCCCGCCCAGCGGATCGTGCCGGGGGTCGCGGAGAGACGGAAGAGGACGTTCTGCATGCGCAGGGGGCCGAGTTCGGGGTCGTCGACGGTGGTGATCGTGTCGAGGGCCGCGTACTGGGGGTCCGTCATCACGTCCCGTACGTCCTGGATCGGGGCCACCGCGGCCTCCGCCTTCTCGAAGGCGGCGAGGACGTCGGCGCGGGTGTGGCGGGCGATCCAGTCGCCGACCGCACGGTCGAGGACGTCGGCGTGGCGGGCCCGGTCGGCGCCCGTCGCGAACCACGGCTCGTCGATCAGGTCGGGGCGCCCCACCAGGTGCATCACGCGCTCGGCGATGGACTGGGCGGAGGTGGAGACGGCGACCCACGTGCCGTCCGCGGTGCGGTAGGTGTTGCGCGGGGCGTTGTTGGCGGAGCGGTTGCCGGTGCGTTCCTGGACGTAGCCAAGCTGGTCGTACCAGGTCGGCTGGGGGCCGATGGCCAGCAGCATCGGCTCGATCAGCGCCATGTCGACGACCTGTCCCTCGCCGGTGCGCTCGCGGGCGGCGAGTGCCGTCATCACCGCGTACGCGGTCGCGAGGCCCGCGATCGAGTCGGCCAGGCCGAAGGGTGGGAGCGTGGGCGGCGCGTCCGGTTCGCCGGTGAGCGCCGCGAAGCCGCTCATCGCCTCGGCGAGGGTGCCGAAGCCGGGGCGGTGGGCGTAGGGACCGAACTGGCCGAAGCCGGTGACGCGGGTGAGGACCAGCCGGGGGTTGGCGGCGGAGAGCTCCGGCCAGCCGAGGTCCCATTTCTCCAGGGTGCCCGGGCGGAAGTTCTCGATGACGACGTCGGCGGTCGCGGCCAGCTTGAGCAGGGTGGCGCGGCCGCCGGGCTTGGAGAGGTTCAGGGTGATCGTGCGCTTGTTGCGGCCCAGGACCTTCCACCACAGGCCCACGCCGTCCTTCGAGGGGCCGTGACCGCGGGAGGGATCGGGTTTGGCGGGGTGCTCGACCTTGATGACCTCCGCTCCGAAGTCGCCGAGCATCGTGGCGGCGAGGGGGCCGGCGAAGAGGGTGGCCAGGTCGAGGACGCGGAGACCGGTCAGGGGGTCGGGCGCGCTCATGGCGCGTACCGGGGGTCGGCGGAGGCGATGCCGCTCTCGTCGCCGGTGACGGGGTCCATGTCGGTGCTGCCGAGCACGACGATGTCGGTCATGGGCGAGTGGCCTCCACGTGGGTGCGTCGGTGGGTGCGTCGGTGGGTGCTTCCGTGGGTGAGCTGCTGGGTGAGCCGGTGCGTGAGCTGGGCCAGCGTGTCGAAGCCGGTGCCGTCGAAGTCGGCGACGGAGGTGGCCAGTCGGTTCTTGAGGGGGGCCGTCCAGTGGTCGGGGAGCGCGGTGGGGGCGCCGGAGAGGAGGGCGGCGACGCCGCCCGCGGTCGCGCCGTTGGAGTCGGTGTCCCAGCCGCCGGACACGGCACGGCAGACGGAGCCCGTGAAGTCGCCGTTCGCGTGGGTGAGGGCGGCGGTGATCAGGGCCGTGTTGGGGATGGCGTGGACCCAGTGGTGGGTGGGGGAGTAGGTGGCGTGGAGTTCGTCCACGACCGTGTCGAAGTCCTCGTGGGCCTGCGCCAGTTCGACGGCGTGGTGGATCGCCCGGGCCAGCCGGGAGGCCGGGGGGATCACCGTGAGGCCGGTGCGCAGGCAGGCGTGGATGTCGTGGGGGCCGGTCGCCGTCACGGCCCGTGCGATGACCGCCGCCGCGAACATCGCCGCGTACACGCCGTTGGCGGTGTGGCTCAGGGTGGCGTCGCGGTGGGCCTGCTCGGCCGCGGCGGCCGGGTCGCCGGGGTTGGTCCAGCCGTGGACGTCCGCGCGGATGAGGGCGCCGATCCATTCGCGGAACGGGTTGCGGTGGCGGGCCGTGTGCGGGGGGTCGATGCCGGTGAGGAGGTTGCGGTAGGCGATGCGCTCGGCGGTGAAGGTACGGCCGGCGGGGAGTTCGTCGAGCCAGAGGCGGGCCACGTCGGTGGTGGTGAAGGTCTTGTCGTGGCGGCGGAGCAGCAGGAGGCCGAGGAGGGGGTAGTTGAGGTCGTCGTCCTCGGGCATGCCGTCGATGTTCTCGGCGAGGGAGGTGGTGGCCGAGCGGCGGTTCCAGGGGTGGGCGGCGAGGAGCTCCGGGGGGACGCCCTTGGCCGTGAAGTACGTGGTGAGGGGCCAGTTGCCGGCTGCCTCGGCCAGTTTGCGGATGGCTTCGAGGGGGAGCTTCTCGACCGGCTTGCCCAGGAGGCAGCCGACGGCCCGGCCCAGCCAGGCGGCTTCGTAGCGGGCCGGGGTGCGGCCGCGCGGGGCACCGGCGGCCGGGTGGTCCGGGTGGTCCGAGCAGTCCGGGTGGTCAGGGTGGTCCGGCCAGTCCGGGCACAGGGCCTTGATCCGGGCCAGGTCCGTCGGTTCGCTGTCCTCCCACCTGCTCGGCAGGTCCGCGAGTTCGTCCAGCAGGTCCTCCGCCAGCGTGCGCAGGTATCTGGAGGCCGGCTCCGCCGACGCCCCCGCTCGCGGGGGAGCCTCGCTGCCGCCCGCCGCCCTCCATCTCTCCGCGATCCTCGACGGTTCCCGGCCGTCCAGGGCCGCCTGGCGGAGTTCGTGGCCGAGGAGGTCCTCCGGCTGGACCCAGGTCAGTCGGAGCATGCGCGGCCCTCCAGCGCGGTGAACGCCGCCTCGTGGGCACGGCGTCGGCGTACGTCCCGGGCGTGGATCTCTCTCGTCACCTCGGTCAGCGCGCGGGGCGGTTCCCAGAGGTCCAGTCGGCTGGCTTCCGCGACCGCCTTCGACCAGTCCTCCGGCACCGGTGAGCCCAGGGCGCCGGCGATCGCGCCCGCCATCGTCGCGATCGAGTCGCAGTCGCGGCCGTAGTTCACCGCGCCCAGAACCGATGCGCGGTAGTCGCCGTCACCCACCACCAGCATCCCCAGCGCGACGGGGAGTTCCTCGATCGCGTGCAGCCTGGACGGGCGGCGGGCGCCCAGGGAGGGCTGCCGGTAGTCGGGACCCACCGTGTCGTACGGGGCGACCGCCTCCCGCAGCGGTGCCAGCGCCGACTCGAAGTCCCGGTGGCGGCCGGCCACTTCGCAGACCTTCTCGATCGCCGTCCGCGTGCCGTCCTTCGCCAGAGACAGGCAGGCCGAGACGACCGAGTCCGGTGTCGCCCCCGGTGCGCACGCCGCCGCCACCGCCGCCGCGAAGACGCCCGCCGCCTCACGGCCGTACGACGACTGGTGGGCGCCCGCGACGTCCAGCGCCTCGGTGTACGCGGCCCGCGGGTCGGCCGCGTTGACCAGGCCGACCGGGGCCATGTACATCGCCGCACCGCAGTTGACGATGTTGCCGACGCCGGCTTCCCGTGGGTCCACGTGGCCGTAGTGGAGGCGGGCCACCAGCCATTTCTCCGCCAGGAAGACGCGGTGCAGCGGGAGTGCCTGCGACTCCAGCTCCGGGATCCAGCGCGGGTTCGTCATCAGGTCGGGGACCAGGTGGTCGGCGATCGCGTAGGCGTCGAGGTGGTCGCGGACCGTCGTGTAGACGCGGACCAGCGCGTGCGTCATCAACGTGTCGTCGGTGACGTGGCCGTCGCCCTTGTGGTACGGCGCGATGGGGCGGGCCGTGCGCCAGGCGTCGCCGTTCCAGGGGCCGACGACGCCGTGGACGCGGCCGCCGTGGCGCTGAAGGATCTGGTCGGGGGAGTAGCCCTCCACCGGGCCGCCGAGGGCGTCGCCGACCGCCGCGCCGACCAGGGCGCCGGTGATCCGCTCGTCCAGACGCGGCCCACTGATTTCATCTCCTTTGGGTGTCATGCCCGAATCATCCCCCTGGTGGGGTCGGTTGTGTGGCTTCGAGGAGTCCGGCGAGTTCCACCAGGTCGGTGCCGGTGAGCCGGGGGAGCACGCAGCCCGGGAGGGTGCGGCAGGTGTCGCGCCAGGCCGCCGGGATCGCCGCGCCGCCGCTCAGCGTGCCCGTCAGCGCGCCGGCCAGGGCGGGTGCCGAGTCGGCGACCCGGGACAGGCAGGCGGCGGCGGGGACCGTCTCGGCGATACGGCCGTCCGCCGCGACCGCGAGGGCCAGGGCGACCGGGACCGTTTCCGCCGCGGCGATGCCGTAGCTGTAGACGTGGTCGACGATGTGGTGTTCGAGGAGCGGGATCAGGGCGAAGGCGCTGTCGGCGTCCCGCGCGAGCCGCAGCGCGTGGCGGGCGTTGCGGCCGATCTCCGTCTCCTCGGGGAGCTCGGCCAGTGCCGCGCTCACGCAGGCCCCGGTGTCGGCGCCGACCAGGGCCAGCGAGAGGGCCGCCGCCATCGCCCGCGCGCCGCGCACGCCGTCGCCGTCCTGGGTGTAGCGGGCGTCGAACTCGGCGAGGTCGGCGGCGCCGCGGGGGTCGCCGGGGTGGGCGACGGCGAGGACGCAGGCGCGTACGCAGGCCGCGTCGTCGAAGTAGTGCGGGTTGTCGTGGCCGGTCGCGGGTGGGCGCAGGCCGGTGGCGAGGTTGCCGAGGCCGGCGCGGACCGAGATGCGGGCGCGCAGGGGGAGGATCGCCGACTCGATCTCGGGGGCGCGGTCGGCCGCGGCGGCGACCTCGTCGGCGAGGGCGCTCCAGGTGAGGTCGATCGCGGCTCGGGTGCGGCGTTCTCGGCTCAGGTCGCCGAGGGCGGTGTCGTCTCCGGCGCGCAGCAGTGCCTCTGCCGTGAACGCCGCCCACTCCGCGTCGTCGGAGGGGCCGAGGCGGAGGGGCTCGGGGGGCTGGTTCAGGGCGATGGGGACGGGGAGGGTGGTCGTCGCGTTGTGCTCGGCGAAGGTGTCCAGTTCGCGGGTGAGGCGGCGGGTCCAGTCGGGCATGCGGGCGGCCCGGTGGCGGGCGGCGGGCCAGCCGGCGGCGTCGCCCGCGGCCAGGCCCAGCAGGAGGCCGAGGACGCGTTGTCCGGCCTCGGCTTCGCCTTCGGCCGGTTGTTTCCCACTCGCACCCGTGCGGCTTTCGTCGTCGGGTGCGGGTGGCCCTGGTGGGGGCTCGTCGCCGTCGGCGGCCGCGGGCTCGTTCGGCTGTGCGAGGGCTGTCCGGGTTCCCTCGTCCAAGGGAGTGGGCGGCGTCATCGCCGGCCCCCTTCCGCCGGCGCCGGAGCCTCACCCCGTACGAATCCCCCGACCCGCCACTTGCCGTCCTCCCCCGGCACCAACAACTCCGCCACGTCCAGCACGTGATGTCCGCTCATCGACGGCAGGCAGCTGCCCCGGGCCGGGCCGATCGCCGCCGCCCACTCGGCCGGGATCGCCGACTCGCCCTGCGTCGCACCCGCCAGCGCCCCCGCCACCGCCGCCGTCGTGTCCGCGTCCCGGCCCATGTTCACGGCCGTCAGCACCGCCTGTACGAAGTCGCCGTCCGCCGCCGCGTACGCGCCGAAGGCCAGTGCGACCGCCTCGGGGGCCAGGTCGGTCCAGGGATAGCCGCCGATGACCACCGCGGAGCGGACCGCGCGTTCGCCGCGGTGGGCCACCGCCACCGCGCGGCGCAGGGACCGGGCCGTCCAGGAGTCGTCCGGGACCACGGCCAGCGCCGAAGCCACCACGGCGATCGTCGGGGCGCCCGCCATCGCCGCCGCGACGCCCGCCGCCACCGCCTGGCCGCCGTAGATCCCCTCGCCGTCGTGGCTCACCGAACCGTCGATCGCCACCAGCCGGGCCGCCTCCGCCGGGCGGCCCGCCGCGAAGACGCCGAAGGGGGCCGCCCGCATGGCGAGGCCGTCGCTCCAGGCGTGGCGGTGCTGGGCGGAGATGGGGGCCGCGAGGCCACGGCGGAGGTTCTCCAGCGTGCCGCGTTCACTGAAGCCCGCGCCCCGGAAGGGACCCTCCGCGCGGTCCGCGATCCACTCGTGCCAGGCGGCCTCCACATGGGCCGGGGTCAGGGCCGAGCCGTGGCGGGCGAGGAGGAGGCCCGAGAAGATCGCGTACTCGGTGTCGTCGGTGCCGGCCGGGCTCTCGGTGACGAATCCCGTGATGCGGCCCCAGCGGGCGCGGATCTCGGAGGGCTTCATGTTCTCCGCCGGGGCGCCCAGCGCGTCGCCGACCGCGAGGCCCAGCAGCGCGCCGCGGGCACGTTCGCGCAGCTCGGCGGCGTCCCCGGGCGCCGGGACCGAGGGGGTGCGGGCGATCGATGCCATACGCGACCTTCCTCCGGGGGCTCCGCCCAGGGCGCGGAGCCCTTTGCGGATATGTCCCACCGTCGGCGGTTGACCCGAGCCTCGGACGCCCCAGAGTCACCCGGTCGACATCTGTGCGGACCTCGGCACGAATGAGCGTTCTAAGGCAAAACCGCAGGTTAGCCCAGCCTTTCCTTGCTGGCGAGGGGGAATCTCCGAGGATAGATTTGGTGTTGTCCAAGAGTAGAACGTGTCTAAAGACAGCCTTACCTGATTTCCAACGGGAGACCCTCATGGCCATCATCGAGACCGAAGCGGCGCTGCACGAGGCGCACCGAGACAACCACACGCACCGCGATGTGAACGGTGGCTGGCTGCGCCCGGCGGTCTTCGGAGCGATGGACGGGCTGGTCTCCAACCTCGCCCTGATGACCGGTGTCGCGGGCGGGGCGGTCAGCCATCAGACCGTCGTGCTGAGCGGGCTCGCGGGACTCGCCGCCGGCGCCTTCTCCATGGCCGCCGGCGAGTACACCTCCGTCGCCTCGCAGCGCGAGCTCGTCGAGGCCGAGCTGGACGTGGAGCGGCGGGAGCTGAGAAAGCACCCGAAGGACGAGGAGGCCGAACTCGCGGCCCTGTACGAGGCCCGGGGCGTCGAACCGAAGCTCGCGCGGGCCGTGGCCGAGCAACTCTCCCGTGATCCTGAAGTGGCCCTGGAGATACACGCCCGCGAGGAGCTCGGCATCGACCCCGGGGATCTGCCGTCGCCGCTGGTCGCGGCAGTCTCGTCGTTCGGCTCGTTCGCGCTGGGGGCCCTGCTGCCCGTGCTGCCGTATCTGCTCGGCGCCACCGCGCTGTGGCCGGCCGTCCTGCTCGCGCTCCTGGGGCTGTTCCTGTGCGGTGCCGTCGTGGCGAAGGTGACCGCGCGGACCTGGTGGTACAGCGGGCTACGGCAGTTGGCGCTCGGTGCCGCCGCGGCCGGTGTGACGTACGCCCTGGGCAGCTTGTTCGGAACGGCCGTAGGATAGTGCGACTGGAACTTATGCGAGGGGCCGCATAAGTAGCCGTTACTCGCTGGTTTCGAGTGGATGACCACCGGGCATGAGCCGTAAGCGCTGTGGGCAAAGACGCCCGCGGCGCGCTCGCGGGGTGGGCGACGACGCCTCCTCCGCCCCCTCGGGTCGACGGACATAGACCTGTCCCGCTCGGTCCCCACATACTTCAAGCCATGTGCGCGGAACCCCCACCGCACGCCCGTGGCGTCCGCATGGTGGAACGGAGTATCCCGGTTCCCGAGAACCGTTCCATCATGTAACCTGCACGAAATTTTGCGATCACGCAGAGGGCCAACGTCGTCCCTCGGCACCATGCATATGCCAGATGACGACGACGGGAGAGCCGATGCGTACGCCGCGCCAGCCGTCCCAGCATTCCGCGAATGGCCAGAACTGGTCGTTCATGGATGCTCGCCCTGCTGCGCAGGGTATGTACGACCCCCGCAACGAGCACGACGCCTGCGGCGTCGGCTTCGTGGCCACCCTCACCGGCGAGGCGAGCCACACGCTGGTCGAGCAGGCGCTCACCGTTCTGCGCAACCTCGAACACCGCGGTGCCACCGGCTCCGAGCCCGACTCGGGCGACGGCGCGGGCATCCTCTCCCAGGTGCCGGACGCCTTCTTCCGCGAGGTGACCGAGTTCGAGCTTCCCGCGGCCGGTGCGTACGCCGTCGGTATCGCCTTCCTCCCGGAAGAGGGGACGGCCGACGCCGTCTCCCGGATCGAGACGATCGCCGGTGAGGAGGACCTGACGGTCCTCGGCTGGCGCGAGGTCCCGGTCGCGCCGGAACTGCTCGGCGCCACCGCCCGGTCCACGATGCCCGTCTTCCGCCAGATCTTCGTGACGGACGGTGCCAGCACGGACCTCGCCCTCGACCGCAGGGCCTTCGTGCTGCGCAAGCGCGCCGAGCGCGAGGTCGGCGTCTACTTCCCGTCGCTGTCGGCCCGCACCATCGTCTACAAGGGCATGCTGACCACCGGCCAGCTGGAGCCCTTCTTCCCGGACCTGTCCGACCGCCGCTTCGCCTCCGCGATCGCGCTCGTGCACTCCCGGTTCTCGACGAACACCTTCCCGAGCTGGCCGCTCGCCCACCCGTACCGCTTCGTCGCGCACAACGGCGAGATCAACACCGTCAAGGGCAACCGCAACTGGATGGTCGCCCGTGAGTCGCAGCTGGTCTCCGACCTGTTCGGCCCGCAGGAGAAGCTGGAGCGGATCTTCCCGGTCTGTACGCCGGACGCCTCCGACTCCGCCTCCTTCGACGAGGTCCTCGAACTCCTGCACCTCGGCGGCCGTTCCCTGCCGCACTCCGTGCTGATGATGATCCCGGAGGCGTGGGAGAACCACGACTCCATGGACCCGGCCCGGCGCGCCTTCTACCAGTTCCACTCCACGATGATGGAGCCCTGGGACGGCCCCGCCTGCGTCACCTTCACCGACGGCACCCAGGTCGGCGCCGTGCTCGACCGCAACGGCCTGCGCCCCGGCCGCTACTGGGTCACCGACGACGGCCTCGTCGTCCTCGGCTCCGAGGTCGGCGTCCTCGACATCGACCCCGCCAAGGTCGTCCGCAAGGGCCGCCTCCAGCCCGGCCGGATGTTCCTCGTCGACACCGCCGAGCACCGCATCATCGAGGACGACGAGATCAAGCGGACGCTCGCAGCCGAGCAGCCGTACGCCGAGTGGCTGGAAGCCGGCGAGATCGAGCTGTCCGACCTGCCCGAGCGCGAGCACATCGTGCACACCCACGCCTCGGTCACCCGCCGCCAGCAGACCTTCGGCTACACCGAGGAGGAGCTGCGCGTCATCCTCGCGCCGATGGCCAAGGCCGGCGCCGAGCCGATCGGTTCCATGGGCACCGACTCGCCGATCGCCGCCCTCAGCGAGCGCCCGCGTCTCCTCTTCGACTACTTCACCCAGCTGTTCGCGCAGGTCACCAACCCGCCGCTGGACGCCATCCGCGAGGAGCTCGTCACCTCCCTGCGCTCGTCGCTGGGCCCCGAGGGCAACCTGCTGGAGCCCACGGCCGCGTCCTGCCGCTCGGTGACCCTGCCCTTCCCGGTCATCGACAACGACGAGCTGGCCAAGCTCATCCACATCAACGCCGACGGCGACATGCCCGGCATGAAGGCCGCGACCCTCTCCGGCCTGTACCGGGTCTCCGGCGGCGGTGACGCCCTCGCCGCGCGCATCGAGGAGATCTGCGCCGAGGCCGACGCCGCCATCGACAACGGCGCCCGCCTGATCGTCCTGTCGGACCGCCACTCCGACGCCGAGCACGCGCCGATCCCGTCGCTGCTGCTCACCGCGGCCGTCCACCACCACCTCATCCGCACCAAGCAGCGCACCCAGGTGGGCCTGCTGGTCGAGGCCGGCGACGTCCGCGAGGTCCACCACGTCGCCCTGCTCATCGGCTACGGCGCCGCCGCCGTCAACCCCTACCTGGCGATGGAGTCCGTCGAGGACCTGGTCCGCGCCGGCACCTTCCTGCCGGGCATCGAGCCCGAGCAGGCCATCCGCAACCTGATCTACGCCCTCGGCAAGGGCGTGCTGAAGGTCATGTCCAAGATGGGCATCTCGACCGTCGCCTCCTACCGCGGCGCCCAGGTCTTCGAGGCCGTCGGTCTCGACGAGGCCTTCGTCGAGAAGTACTTCAACGGCACCGCCACCAAGATCGGCGGCGTCGGCATCGACGTCATCGCCAAGGAGGTCGCCGCCCGCCACGCCAAGGCGTACCCGGCCAGCGGCATCGCGCCCGCCCACCGTGCCCTGGAGATAGGCGGCGAGTACCAGTGGCGCCGCGAGGGCGAGCCGCACCTGTTCGACCCGGAGACGGTCTTCCGCCTCCAGCACTCCACGCGCACCGGCCGCTACGACATCTTCAAGAAGTACACCGAGCGCGTGAACGAGCAGTCCGAGCGCCTGATGACGCTGCGCGGCCTGTTCGGCTTCAAGTCGGACCGGCAGCCGATCCCCCTCGACGAGGTCGAGCCGGCCAGCGAGATCGTCAAGCGCTTCTCCACGGGCGCCATGTCGTACGGCTCCATCTCCAAGGAGGCGCACGAGACCCTCGCCATCGCCATGAACCAGCTGGGCGGCAAGTCCAACACCGGTGAGGGCGGCGAGGACCCCGAGCGCCTGTACGACCCGGCCCGCCGGTCGTCCATCAAGCAGGTCGCCTCCGGCCGCTTCGGTGTCACCTCCGAGTACCTGGTCAACGCCGACGACATCCAGATCAAGATGGCCCAGGGCGCCAAGCCCGGCGAGGGCGGCCAGCTGCCCGGCCACAAGGTGTACCCGTGGGTCGCCAAGACGCGTCACTCGACGCCGGGCGTGGGCCTCATCTCCCCGCCGCCGCACCACGACATCTACTCCATCGAGGACCTGGCCCAGCTGATCCACGACCTCAAGAACGCGAACCCGCAGGCGCGGATCCACGTCAAGCTGGTCTCCGAGGTCGGCGTCGGCACGGTCGCCGCCGGTGTGTCCAAGGCGCACGCGGACGTCGTGCTCATCTCCGGCCACGACGGCGGCACGGGCGCCTCGCCGCTGACGTCGCTCAAGCACGCCGGTGGGCCTTGGGAGTTGGGCCTCGCCGAGACCCAGCAGACCCTGCTGCTCAACGGCCTGCGTGACCGCATCGTCGTGCAGACCGACGGCCAGCTCAAGACCGGCCGCGACGTGGTCATCGCCGCGCTGCTCGGCGCCGAGGAGTTCGGTTTCGCGACCGCGCCGCTCGTCGTCTCCGGCTGCGTCATGATGCGCGTCTGCCACCTGGACACCTGCCCGGTCGGCATCGCCACCCAGAACCCGACCCTCAGGGACCGGTTCTCCGGCAAGGCCGAGTACGTCGTGAACTTCTTCCAGTTCATCGCCGAAGAGGTCCGCGAGCTCCTCGCCGAGCTGGGCTTCCGCTCCATCGAGGAGGCCGTCGGCCACGCCGAGGCCCTCGACGTGACCCGCGCGGTGAACCACTGGAAGGCGCAGGGTCTGAACCTGGAGCCGCTGTTCCACGTGCCCGACCTGCCCGAGGGCGCGGTGCGCCACCAGCTGATCGAGCAGGACCACGGCCTGGAGAAGGCGCTCGACAACGAGCTCATCAAGCTCGCCGCCGACGCGCTCGCCGCGGACTCCGCCACCGACGCCCAGCCGGTGCGCGCCCAGGTCAAGGTCCGCAACATCAACCGCACGGTCGGCACCATGCTCGGCCACGAGGTGACGAAGAAGTTCGGCGGCGCGGGCCTGCCCGACGACACCATCGACATCACCTTCACGGGCTCCGCCGGCCAGTCCTTCGGCGCCTTCCTCCCGCGCGGTGTCACGCTGCGCCTGGAGGGCGACGCCAACGACTACGTCGGCAAGGGCCTCTCCGGTGGCCGCGTCATCGTCCGCCCGGACCGGGGCGCCGACCACCTCGCCGAGTACTCGACGATCGCGGGCAACACCATCGCGTACGGCGCGACCGGCGGCGAACTGTTCCTGCGCGGTCGCACGGGCGAGCGGTTCTGTGTCCGCAACTCCGGTGCGCTGGTCGTCTCGGAGGGCGTGGGCGACCACGGCTGCGAGTACATGACCGGCGGTCACGCGGTGGTCCTCGGCGAGACGGGCCGTAACTTCGCGGCCGGTATGTCCGGCGGTGTCGCCTACGTCATCGACCTCGACCGGGACAACGTCAACGTCGGCAACGTGACCGCCATCGAGGCGCTGGACGAGGCCGACAAGCAGTGGCTGCACGACGTGGTGCGCCGCCACCAGGAGGAGACCGGCTCCACGGTCGCCGAGAAGCTCCTCGCCGAGTGGGACACCGCCGTGGCCCGCTTCAGCAAGATCATCCCCAGCACGTACAAGGCAGTGCTCGCCGCCAAGGACGCCGCCGAGCGAGCCGGTCTCTCCGAGACCGAGATCACCGAGAAGATGATGGAGGCGGCGACCAATGGCTGATCCCAAGGGCTTTTTGAACCACGGCCGCGAGGTCGCCAAGTCCCGCCCCGTCGGTGAGCGCCTCAAGGACTGGAACGAGGTCTACGTCCCCGGCTCCCTGCTGCCGATCATCAGCAAGCAGGCCAGCCGGTGCATGGACTGCGGCATCCCGTTCTGCCACAACGGCTGCCCGCTGGGGAACCTCATCCCCGAGTGGAACGACTACGCCTACCGCGAGGACTGGGCGGCGGCGAGCGAGCGCCTGCACGCCACCAACAACTTCCCGGAGTTCACGGGCCGCCTGTGCCCCGCTCCCTGCGAGTCGGCGTGTGTGCTCGGCATCAACCAGCCGGCCGTCACCATCAAGAACGTCGAGGTCTCGATCATCGACAAGGCGTGGGAGACCGGGGACGTCGCCCCGCAGATCCCGGAGCGCCTGTCCGGCAAGACGGTCGCGGTCATCGGCTCGGGCCCGGCGGGCCTGGCCGCCGCCCAGCAGCTGACCCGGGCCGGCCACACCGTGGCCGTGTACGAGCGCGCGGACCGCATCGGCGGCCTCCTGCGCTACGGCATCCCCGAGTTCAAGATGGAGAAGCGGCACATCAACCGCCGTATCGAGCAGATGCGCGCGGAGGGCACCCGCTTCCGTACCGGTATCGAGATCGGCCGCGACCTCAAGGCGACCGACCTGAAGAAGCGGTACGACGCGATCGTCATCGCCGCCGGCGCCACGACCGCCCGCGACCTCCCGGTCCCCGGCCGCGAGCTCAAGGGCATCTACCAGGCCATGGAGTACCTGCCGCTGGCCAACAAGGTCCAGGAGGGCGACTACGTCACTGCGCCGATCTCGGCCGAGGGCAAGCACGTCGTCGTCATCGGCGGCGGCGACACCGGCGCCGACTGCGTGGGCACCGCCCACCGCCAGGGCGCGGCCTCGGTGACGCAGCTGGAGATCATGCCCCGCCCGAACGACGAGCGGAACCCGGTCAACCAGCCCTGGCCGACCTTCCCCATGCTGTACAAGGTCACCTCCGCCCACGAGGAGGGCGGCGAGCGCGTCTACTCGGTGTCGACGACCCACTTCGAGGGCGACGAGGACGGCAACGTCCAGTGGCTGCACCTCACCGAGGTCGAGTTCATCGACGGCAAGCTGACCCCGAAGCCGGGCACGGAGCGCAAGATCCCCGCCCAGCTGGTCACGCTGGCGATGGGCTTCACCGGCACCGACCGGGAGAACGGCCTGGTCGACCAGTTCGCCCTGGACCTCGACGAGCGCGGCAACATCGCCCGCGACGCCGACTTCCAGACCAACGTGCCGGGTGTTTTCGTCGCCGGTGACGCGGGCCGCGGCCAGTCCCTCATCGTGTGGGCGATCGCGGAGGGCCGCTCGGCCGCCCGCGGCGTCGACCGCTTCCTGACCGGCGCGAGCGACCTGCCGGCGCCGATCCGCCCGACGGACCGCGCGCTGATGGTCTGACACCTCAAGAGACGTCCCGTACAACGGCGTACGGAACACTGACGGCGCCTGCCCCTTGTCCCCGACCGGACGAATGGGCGGGCGCCGTCGCCTTGTGCCGGCCCAGTGCGCCGAGGCCGCCGCCTCGGCCTCCGCCTCTCGGCCTCCGGACGGACGGCCTCTCGCCCGGTGGATGCGCTGGACGCCGAGGGGCGTACCCGACCGCGGCGATGGCGACGGGGGCGACGGTGAAGGGCAGGACCCCCATGCGTCTCACTGGGCGACGCCTCCGCCCGTCGGCGTGAAGGAGGGCGCGCGGTCGTCCACAGCCGGCACCCAGGGGACTGGACGAACGGTGAGCCGGTGGGGACGGCGTCGATCAAAAACGGCGAACCCTGTGGACGCGGGGAGGGGCGGGGCCGCGGGTGACGTAACCTCGGCAGCCAGTGAGAGGCGTGTGGGGGGAGACCGTATGGCCGCGATCAGTCTCAGCAAGGTCGAGGAGACCGCGCCCGCGCTCGTCAGCCTGTACAAGAGCGCCGGGGTGTCGCTGCGGAAGAACGGGCTGGACGGGGTGCGGGCGGCGGTCTACCTGGTGGTCGACTACTCCGGGTCGATGAAGCCGTACTACAAGGACGGCAGCGTGCAGGCGCTCGCCGACCGGGTGCTCGGGCTGTCGGCGCACTTCGACGACGACGGCACCGTGCCCGTGGTGTTCTTCTCGACCGACGTCGACGCCGAGACCGAGATCGCGCTGGCCGGCCACCAGGGGCGGATCGAGCGGATCGTGGCCGGGCTCGGGCACATGGGCAGGACCAGCTACCACCTGGCCATGGACGCCGTCATCGACCACTACCTCGACAGCGGCTCCCCTGAGCCCGCCCTGGTCGTGTTCCAGACCGACGGCGGGCCCATCAACAAGCTCGCCGCGGAACGGTATCTGTGCAAGGCGGCGCGGCTGCCGCTGTTCTGGCAGTTCATCGGCTTCGGGGATCCGAACAGCAGGCAGTTCGAGTACCTGCGCAAGCTCGACGAGCTGTCCGTGCCGGACAAGCGGGTCGTCGACAACGCCGGGTTCTTCCACGCCGGTCCCGAGCCTCGGAAGATGTCCGACGCCCAGTTGTACGACCGCCTGCTCGGCGAGTTCCCGAAGTGGCTGGTGGCCGCGCGGGCGCAGGGGATCGTACGGGGATAGTGCCCCCCGCGGAGCCCGGGGCGGTCGCTCACCCGGCTGCTCGCCCCGTTGGCTCAGCCGGTACGGCCGTGTCACCCTGTGGTTGATCCGACGGGGAGGCGACGACGTATGCACGGCGCACGATCGGAGAACGCGGCAACGCCGGCGCGGCGGACCGCCGCGCCCGGAAAGGGCGAGCGGGTCGCCGACTGGGCGGACGGGCGGCTCGGCCTGTACGCGCTGGCCAAGGCCAACATGCGCAAGGTCTTTCCCGACCACTGGTCGTTCATGCTGGGAGAGGTCTGCCTCTACAGCTTCCTGGTCCTCATCCTGACCGGCGTCTACCTCACCCTGTTCTTCGACCCGAGCACCAGCGAGGTCGTCTACAACGGCTCCTACGAGCCCCTCAACGGCGTCCTGATGACCCGGGCGTACGAGTCCACGCTCGACATCAGCTTCGAGGTGCGCGGCGGGCTGCTCATCCGGCAGATCCACCACTGGGCCGCCCTGGTCTTCGTCGCCGGCATGCTCGTGCACATGATGCGGATCTTCTTCACCGGCGCCTTCCGCAAGCCGCGCGAGCTCAACTGGGTGTTCGGCTGGACCCTGCTGATGCTCGGCATCATCACCGGCCTGACCGGCTACTCCCTCCCCGACGACCTGCTCTCCGGCACCGGCCTGCGCTTCGCGCACGGCGCGATCCTGTCCATCCCGGTCGTGGGGACGTACGTGGCGTTCTTCCTCTTCGGCGGGGAGTTCCCCGGTGAGGACTTCATCGCGCGGCTGTACCCGATCCACATCCTGCTGCTGCCCGGGATCATGCTCGCTCTGGTGGCCGCCCATCTGATCCTGGTCTTCTACCACAAGCACACGCAGTATCCGGGCCCCGGCCGCGACGAGAAGACGGTCGTCGGCATGCCGTTCCTGCCGGTGTACATGGCCAAGGCGGGCGGCTTCTTCTTCCTCGTCTTCGGAGTGCTCGCGATCATGGGGGGCATCGCCACCGTCAACCCGGTGTGGGCGTTCGGGCCCTACCGCCCGGACCTGGTGACCACGGGCGCCCAGCCCGACTGGTACCTCGGCTTCTCCGAGGGGCTGATCCGGGTGATGCCGGGATGGGAGATCAACGCCTGGGGCCACACCCTGGAACCGGGCGTCTTCATCCCCTTCTCCCTCTTCCCGCTGATCCTGCTCGCGATCGGCGTGTATCCCTTCTTCGAGGCCTGGATCACGGGGGACAGACGCGAGCACCACATCCTCGACCGGCCGCGCAACATGCCCGTGCGCACCGGCCTCGGCGCGGCCTGGCTGAGCCTGTACGTGGTGCTGCTGATCGGCGGCGGCAACGACATCGTGGCCACGCATCTGCATCTGTCCATCAACGTGATCACGTGGTTCGTGCGGATCGGGGTCTTCGTCGTGCCGGTCGTCACCTTCATGGTGACCAAGCGCATCTGTCTCGGGCTGCAGCGCCGCGACCGGGACAAGGTGCTGCACGGCAGGGAGACGGGCACCATCAAACGGCTCCCGCAGGGCGAGTACATCGAGGTCCACGAGCAGCTCTCCCAGGCCCAGCTGTTCACCCTCACCCAGCACGAGCAGCCGCCGCCGTACGAGACCGGCCCGCAAGTCGACGCGGGCGGCGTCCGGCGCCGGATCAAACCGTCCCAGCGGGTGCGGGCCAGACTGGCGCGGGCCATGTTCGGGCCGACCACGCACATCGCCAAGCCGACGGTGGAGGAGTACCGCGAACTCACCGGCGGCGACCACCACTGACGTGGCGCACCACCCATACGTTTACGTGTCGCACGAATACGTTTGCGTGTCGCACGAATATGTTTGCGTGTCGCATGACTACGTGTCGCACTCCAGCACCGTCCGGCACAGCCCGCACCGCGCCCGGACCCGCCCCCGCACCGGCACCCGGATCCGCTGCTGACAGGTCGGGCAGGGGAACGACACCCGCAGCGGACCCCGCCCGTCCGGTGTGAAGGCATACGGCACCCCCGGACGGTCGCCGGCACCGTGGTGGTCCTGGGCGTGCCGGCGGTCGCGGGCGTAGCGGCGTCGCCCGGCCCAGCCGGCCGCCGTCAGCGGGGGCTGTTCCTCGTCGCGGCGGGCCTCGGCCCTGCCCTTCACATACGCCGTGTACGCCTGCGGACTGGTGAACCACACCGACGGGTCCTCGGCGAAGACCAGCGCCCGCTTGGCGAGGACGTACCCGAACTCCTCCGGCGTCAGATACCCCAGCTTCTGCGAGGACGCCGCGTCCTCCCGGTAGGCGTCGAGGAGCAGCCAGCCCGCGCCCAGATACGTCGTCGCGGTGTCCGTGAGGATCTCGTTGTCCCGGATGCCGGGGAAGGACAGGCCGAGGCGGTGCAGATACACATGCATCACCTCGTGGGCGAGGGCGGCGCCGATGTCGCGGCGATGGGTGCGGAAACGGTCGTTCAGCTCGATGAAGTACTCGGGCCCGGCGGCGAGTTCGACGTTCGCCGCATGGGTCATCTCCCGGAAGCTGACGATCAGCCGGGCGTCCGGGAGGCGGTAGTGCCGCACCAGCTCGTGGGCCACCCGCTGCGCGCCCAGGTACAGGTCGTCCGTGTCGCAGAACGCCACATCGGCCGGCGCCACGCTGGTCGCGAACGTCCGGATGGTGTCGTACGACAGCCGCCGGTAGAGCGCGGTGATCGAGGCCCGCACCGTCTGAAGGTGTGGGAAGCCGTGCTGGACCGGTCCGCCGTTCGCCACGGCCGTACCCCCAAGACGCCTTGAACCCGATTCCACTCTACGGGGAGGTGAGGGGAATTTCCCCGGCGAGGTTCCACACCGGGGACGTGAGATCCGTCCTTGCCAGACATGCCGGCTGATCTTCATACTGCGGGCCGCTCAACACGCCATGAAAGGACGTATGTTGACCCACAGCCTGCCGAAGAGAAGCGGCACGACCCTGGCCAAGAGAGCGGCTGCCGTCGGTGCCGTCGCGCTCGCGGTCGCCTCCCTCCAGCCCCTCAGCAGCGCGAACGCCGCGTCCACCCGCGTCGTCGGTGGAACGCCCGCCGCGCAGAGCGAGTTCCCGTTCATGGTCCATCTCTCCATGGGCTGCGGCGGGGCGCTCTACAAGAAGGACGTCGTCCTGACCGCCGCCCACTGCATAGACGGCGGTTCCGGCAACAACACCCGCATCACCGTCACCGCGGGTGTCAATGACCTCAACTCCTCCGCCGCGATCAAGGTCAAGTCGACCAAGGTCAAGCTGGCCCCGGGCTACGCCGGCGAGGGCAAGGACTGGGCGCTGATCAAGCTCGCCCGGCCCATCGACAAGCCCACGCTGAAGATCGCCACCACGGACCGCTACAACCGCGGCATGTTCACGATCGCCGGGTGGGGCGACACCCAGGAGGGAGCCGGCACGGGCACGACCAAGCTCCGCAAGGCCTCCGTTCCCTTCGTCGCCGACCGCACGTGCAAGCGCCACTACGGGAACCGGCTGGTGTCGAAGGAGGAACTGTGCGCCGGCTGGCAGCGCGGCGGCATCGACACCTGCCAGGGCGACTCCGGCGGCCCCATGTTCCGCAAGGACGACGCGAACAAGTGGATCCAGGTCGGCATAGTCAGCTGGGGCGACGGCTGCGCCCGCACCGGCGTGCCCGGCGTCTACACGGAGGTCAGCCACTTCGCGAAGGACATAGCCCGCGCGGCGAGCGCCCTGTAGGCGACCGCCGCACCAGGGGTGCGTCAGACGGCCCGGAGGACGGGGGCACCGGCTTCGCCGGCCCCGCACCGGGCCGTCTCGTCAGTTCCAGCCCCAACGCCTCGTCGACGCCCTCCCGCAGCACGGGCCCCGGCCGTACAGCGAGCGCTCACGAACCCGCCCGCCACGGGCTCCTTGAGGCACGCGTCGTCCTCGGTGCGTACCAGGCCCCGCTCGACACCCAGTTCCTCGAAAGGCGAGCGCAACCGGGCCGGACGCCTACGGGCCCGCCCAGCGTCTCCGGTACGTCACCCGGGGGGGGCGCCCAGTCGGTCCGGACCACCTCGGCCGGCGCCCAACCGCGCGGGCGCGGCCGGGACTTCGGGCAGGGGGCCGTCGGCCGTACTCGGCGAGGACCTCGCGGAGGGCCGAGAACTTCGCCGTGGGGCGGCCGTACGCGCCGATCGGGGCGTCGTCGTACAGGTTGACCGACGTCCCGCACTCCAGGGCCTCCCGCAGGGCCGCCGCCGCGTCCCCGCGATCCCTCACGAGCTGCTCACCGCCCCGCCTGCTTCTCCCGCCTGCTCACCCGCCGCGCCGGCATGGCCTCCGTCCGCTTCCCCGCCCAGCAGGACCGCACCATGCCCCGGCGGCTGGAGCGGCCGGATCCCCGATCCCGACGATCCACCCGTGACCGAGCGACCGATCAGCTGGCGGGACCTCCCGTAGGCTGAACCGCCATGACCACCAGCAACATGTCCGCCGGCGACGTCGACCCCGCGGTCCGCGAGGAGCTCGCCCGGCTGCGCGACAGCATCGACAACATCGACGCGGCCGTCGTCCACATGCTCGCCGAACGCTTCAAGTGCACCCAGCAGGTCGGCCATCTCAAGGCCAAGCACCAGCTCCCGCCCGCCGACCCGGCCCGCGAGGCCCGGCAGATCGCGCGCCTGCGCACCCTCGCCGAGAACGCCAAGCTCGACCCGGCGTTCGCCGAGAAGTTCCTCAACTTCATCATCGGCGAGGTCATCCGGCACCACGAGAGCATCGCCGAGAACACGATCAACGGCGCTGCGCCCACGGCGAACTGAACCGGACAGGCCCTCCCGGGGGAGTGACACGGCGGCCCGTGCCGGGCATGCTGCGCTGTGCACTCCATGTCAGCTGACACGCACTCCCCGTCAGCGCCCCCGGACATACTCTGGATGTCCACGCGGGAGGGACGTCGGGCCATGCCGTCGGATGCCAAGATCCTCATCGTCGACGACCACGAGGACACGCTGTACGCGCTGGAGAGCGTCCTGGCGCCGCTGGCCTACCGGCTCGCCCGTGCCACCAGCGGTGACGAGGCGCTCAAGCAGGTACTCCGGGGACAGGTCGGCCTCCTGCTCCTGGACGTGCGCATGCCCGCCGTCAGCGGCCTGGACGTGGTGCGCTACATGCGACGCCTGGAACAGACCCAGCACATACCCGTCATCCTGCTCACCGGCTTCGGCGCGGACCACGCACTGAACTCCACCGCCTTCCGGCTCGGCGTCGCCGACCTGGTCGTCAAGCCCGTCGACCCCTGGTCGCTGCGCACCAAGGTCCGCTACCTGTACGACTCCTACCAGCGCCACCGCGCACTGGAGCAGGAGATCCGCGAGTTGCGCGCCCTGGTCAAGGACGACCCCGGGGTCCGCACACCAGGCCCGGGCGGCGCCCTTCCCCACCCCGACGCCCGTGTCCCGCCGCAGCGCGACAGCCCGGCCGAGACCTCGGTCACGGACCGGACATAACGCACGTACTGATCCACCCCTGTGCCTCGTCAGTGCCATCAGGCAGCATGTCCTGCATGTCCGTACTCACGCGCGACGAAGCGCAGATCCGTGCCCAGCTCCTCGACGTCCACCGCTACACCGTCGAACTCGACCTGACCACCGGGGACGAGACCTTCGACTCCCGCACCGTCATCCAGTTCACCACGCGCGCGGACCAAGCGGACACGGACACCTTCGTCGAGATCAAGCCGGCCGAGCTGCGCTCCGTCACGCTGGACGGACAACCCCTCGACCCGGAGAGCCTGGACGAGAACCGGCTGCCCCTGAAGAACCTCACCGCCGGTGAGCACGAACTGCGCCTCGACGCGGCCATGCGCTACTCCCGCACCGGCGAGGGCATGCACCGCTTCACCGACCCCAGCGACGGCGAGACCTACGTCTACACCCAGCTGTTCATGGAGGACGTCCAGCGCGTCTTCGCCGCCTTCGACCAGCCCGACCTCAAGGCCGTCTTCGACCTGTCCGTCAAGGCCCCCGAGGGCTGGACCGTCCTCGCCAACGGCATCACCGAACACCTCGGCGACGGCCGCTGGCAGGCCGCGCCCACCCCGCCGATCTCCACCTACCTCGTCGCCGTCGCCGCCGGACCCTGGCACTCCGTGCGCACCGAACACCGCGGCCTGCCCTTCGGCCTGCACTGCCGCCGCTCGCTCGCCCCCTACCTCGACACGGACACCGACGAACTCTTCGAGGTCACGCGCGCGTGCTTCGACCGCTACCACGAGAAGTTCGACGAGCCCTACCCCTTCGACTCCTACGACCAGGCGTTCGTCCCCGAGTTCAACGCCGGCGCCATGGAGAACCCCGGACTGGTCACCTTCCGCGACGAGTTCGTCTACCGCTCCGCCGTCACCGACACCGAACGCCAGACCCGCGCCATGGTCATCGCCCACGAGATGGCCCACATGTGGTTCGGCGACCTCGTCACCCTGCGCTGGTGGGACGACATCTGGCTGAACGAGTCCTTCGCCGAGTACATGGGCTACCAGACCTGCGCCGAAGCCACCCGCTTCACCGACACCTGGACCGACTTCGGTGTCGCCCGCAAGGCCTGGGGCTACGACGCCGACCAGCGCCCCTCCACCCACCCCGTCGCCCCCGAGGCCGTCGACGACACCGCCGCGGCCCTGCTCAACTTCGACGGCATCTCCTACGCCAAGGGCGCCTCCGCGCTGCGCCAGCTCGTGGCCTGGCTCGGCGAGAAGGACTTCCTCGCCGGCATCAACACCCACTTCGCCCGCCACAAGTTCGCCAACGCCACCCTCGCCGACTTCATCGACTCCCTCGCCTCCGCCACCGAACGCGACGTCCACGCCTGGGCCGACACCTGGCTGCGCACCACCGGCGTCGACACCCTCACCTGCGAACTCCGCTCCGCCGACGGACACTGGCACCTCGACCTGCGGCACCTGGGCAGCCGTGGCGTGTGGTCCCAGCCCGATCCCACGAAGAACCGCTCCGGCCTCACCCACCTGGCCACCCTCGAGTCGGCCGGCGGCAGCCGCCCGCACCGCATCGGCATCGGCCTGTACGACCACGACCTCCACGATCCGCGCAGCCTGACCCGGCGCAACCTCCTGGAGGCGGACATCCCCAGCACCGGCGACATCGGCATCAGCTCGGCCGGGCCGCGCCCCGCACTCGTCGTCCTCAACGACGGCGACCTCACCTACGCCAAGGTCCGCTTCGACACCGACTCCCTCGCCACCGTCCAGGCGAACCTCGCCGGACTGCCCGAACCGCTCACCCGGGCGGTCGTCTGGAACGCCCTGCGCGACGCCGTCCGCGACGGCGAACTCGCCGCCACCGCCTACCTGGAGACCGCCCGCACCCACCTCCCGCACGAGACCGACCTCGCCATCGTCCAGGGCGTCCTCGCCTTCGCCACCACCCAGATCGCCGACCGCTACCTCCCCTCCGACAGGCGCCCCGCCGCCCTGGCCACCCTCTCCTCCCTCTGCCGCGACCTCATCCGCCGCACCGAGGACGGCGACAACCCCGGCCTGCGCCTGATCGCCGTACGGCACTTCATCGACGTCGCCGCCCACCCCGACACGATCGCCGCCTGGCTCGCCGACGGCACCGTGCCCGGCGGACCCGAACTCGACCCCGAACTGCGCTGGCGTGTCCTCGGCCGCCTCGCCGTCCTCGGCGCCGTCGACGAGGCCGCGATCGCCGCCGAGCTGGAGCGCGACCCGAGCGCCACCGGCCAGGAGGGCGCCGCCCGCTGCCGGGCCGCCCTGCCCGACGAGGAGGCCAAGGCGAAGGCCTGGGCCGCCATGTTCGCCACCGACGACAGCACCGACCTTTCCAACTACCTCTTCACCGCCACCGCCCAGGGCTTCTGGCAGCCCGAACAGGCCGACCTCGTACGCCAGTACGTGCCCCGCTACTACCCGGACGCGGTCGCCGTCGCCGCCCGCCGAGGCCCCGCCATCGCCGACGCCGCCGGCCGCTACGCCTTCCCCGCGTACGCCGTCGACGCCGACACCCTGCGACTGGGCGAGGAGTGCCTGCGCGACAGCGCCCCGATCCCGGCGCTGCGACGCAAGCTGGTCGACCAACTCGACGACCTGGCACGAGCGTTGCGGGTGAGGGAAAGCTAGTCCTCGCGACGTAGGGCTTGACTGGTTCCTCCGGCCGATGCGACGGGCCGATCTTCCTTCCTAGGGTCGACAGGCCCAGAACGATCAGCCCTCAGCCACGGAGGAACCCCGTGATCGCAGTGACCGGTGCCACCGGCAACGTCGGCCGTGCCCTCGTCGAACGGCTCGCCGCCGCGGGCCGACCCGTGCGGGCGCTGACCCGCGATCCGGGGCGGGCCGGCCTGCCCGCGCGCGCCGAGGTCGTCAGGTTCGAACCCGGCCGGCCCGACGCCCAGCTCGCCGGGGTGACCAAGCTGTTCCTGTACATCCAGGCCGTCGGCGAGCACACCCCGGCCTTCCTGGCGGCGGCCCGCGAGGCCGGGGTCCGACACGTCGTCCTGCTGTCCTCCGGGATCATCCAGGAGGGCGCCGACGAAACCCACCCCATCCACGTCATGCACGCCACCGTCGAGCAGCAGATCCGCGACAGCGGCCTGGCATGGACCTTCCTGCGACCCAACGCCTTCGCCGTGAACGCCCTCCAGTGGGCCCCGCAGATCCGCGCCGGCCGCACCGTCCGCGGCGTCTTCGCCGACGGGCTGACCGCGCCGATACACGAGGACGACATCGCCGCCGTAGCCGAACGCGCCCTCCTCGACGACGGCCACGAGGGTGCCGTCCACCGGCTGACCGGCCCTGAAGCGATCACCAACGCCGGTCAGGTCGAGGCGATCGGCCGGGCCGTCGGCCGCGACCTCGAATTCATCGAAGTGCCACCGGACCAGGTAAGCCCCGAACTGATCCCGTTCGTGCCGCCGCACATGCTCCAAGCCCTGCTCAAAGCCTTCGAGGCCACCGTCGGCGCCACCCCGGAGATCACCGGCACAGTGGAAAGGATCACCGGCGACCCCGCCCGCACCTTCGCCCAGTGGGTACAGGACCACGCGGCCGACTTCCGGGCCTGACAAAGCCCCTTACTCCGCAGTCCTCGACACGCCGCCCCGACACGCTTTCCCCGCACGCGAGTTCCCCCTTTCGGGTTCCGATCGTTGGGCTTTTCGGGCGCCACGCCCTATCCGCGTACAAGCTGGAAGTCCTTCTTGTCCCGCGCCCGGGAGGACACGATGAGCACGCCGCCGTCGCTCGCTTCAGGCCCTGAAGGCCCCCACGCCCTGCGGCCGTTGCTCGACACCGTGCTCGCCGCGCTGGACGAGGGCGCCCGGGCACGCGGGGGACCGCTGCCCTCGGGCGGACCGGACGCGGTCGCCGCGCGCGTGCGCGACGCGGTCGGGGACGTCCTGCCGGACCAGGGCGACCCGAACGCCCTCCACCACCTCGTCCGAGCCCTCGCCGAGGGCGCCGCCGACCCCGCGGACCCCCTGTGCACCGCCCACCTCCACTGCCCGCCCCTCGCCCTCGCCACCGCCGCCGACCTCGCCGCCTCCGCCCTCAACCCCTCCCTGGACTCCTGGGACCAGGCGCCCGGCGCGGCGGAGCTGGAAGCGCTGGTGACGGAGGCGCTCGCGCGGGAGGTCTTCGCCGCCCCCGCCCCTCACGAAACCCCTCCCGCCCCCCACGAAACCCCTCCCACCCCCCACGAAACCGCCGTCACCACCCGGGACCCCCAAGCCGGCCCACCCCGGCGCCACCCCTCCGCCCTCGTCACCACCGGCGGCACCGAGTCCAACCAACTCGCCCTCCTCCTCGCCCGGGAGGCCCACGGCGCCGGTGTCCGGCTCGTCCACGGGGCGAACGCCCACCACTCGCTGCCCCGAGCCGCCTGGCTGCTCGGCCTGCCCGAACCCGTCGTCGTACCCGCCCCCGCCGGCACACTCGACCCCGTCGCCCTCGACGAAGCCCTCACACGGCTGTCCGGGCCACCCGGCTCGCTCCTGGTCGCCGCCACCGCCGGCACCACCGACGCCGGGCTCATCGACCCCCTCCCGGACATCGCCGCCCTGTGCGCCGCCCACCGCACCCGGCTGCACATCGACGCCGCCTACGGCGGGGGCCTCCTCCTCAGCGACCGGTACCGCGACCTGCTCACCGGCCTCGCCGCCGCCGACACCGTCGCCCTCGACCTGCACAAGTTCGGCTGGCAACCCGTCGCCGCGGGACTCCTCGCCGTCCGGGACCCGCGCGACCTCGCCGTGCTCCACCACCGCGCCGACTACCTCAACGCCGACGACGACGCCGAAGCGGGCCTGCCCGACCTGCTCGGCCGCTCCCTGCGCACCAGCCGCCGCCCCGACGCCCTCAAGATCGCCGTCACCCTCAAAACCCTGGGCCGCAGCGGCCTCGGCCGACTCGTCGACCAGGTCTGCGACACAGCGCGCGCATTCGCCGCCCTCGTCCACGACCACCCCGGGTTCGACCTCTACGACCCGCCCGCCCTCAGCACGGTCCTGTTCCGGCCCGCGCACGCCACCGACGACGACATCGCCGCCGTACGCCGAAGGCTGCTCACCGACGGCCGCGCCGTCCTCGGGCGAGCCCGCATGGACGGGCGCCTGTGGCTCAAAGCCACGCTCCTCAACCCCCGCACGCGCCCGGACGACCTGGCCGCCCTCCTGAAACTGGTGGAAGGAAACACCCCCCGATGAGCCCCCAGAACAACCCCCACACCGAGCCACACCACGACCCCGACACCCCCCGCGACCTCGTCGGCATCGGCATCGGCCCCTTCAACCTCTCCCTCGCCGCCCTCGCCCACCCCCTCGCCGAACTCGACGCCGTCTTCTACGAACAGCGCCCCTCCTTCGCCTGGCACCCCGGCCTGATGATCGACGGCGCACGCATCCAGGTCCCCTTCCTCGCCGACCTCGTCACGCTCGCCGACCCCGCCAGCCCCTGGTCCTTCCTCAACTACCTCAAGAACCGGGACCGGATCTTCCCCTTCTACTTCGCCGAGCGCTTCCACATCCAGCGCGCCGAGTACGACGCCTACTGCCGCTGGGTCTGCGAGAACCTCCCCGCACTGCGCTTCGGCCACCAGGTCGACGCCGTCCGCTTCAACCCCGAACACGACGTCTTCGAAGTCGACTTCACCCAGATCGGCCAGGAAGGGCAGGCCGAGGCCCTCGGCCGCACCTACACCAAGAACATCGTCCTCGGCATCGGCACCGAGCCCTACGTCCCCGACCCGCTCAAACCCCTCGTCGAGGCACCCACCGTCCCCGTCATCCACGCCGCCGACTACCTCGACCACCGCGAGACCCTCCTCGCCGCCGAGCACATCACCGTCATCGGCTCGGGCCAGTCCGGCGCCGAGGTGTTCCTGGACCTGCTGCGCCACCGCCCCGCCGGACGCGAGCGGCTCCACTGGCTGGGCCGCACCGAGGCGTTCGCGCCCATGGAGTACTCCAAGCTCGGCCTGGAACACTTCACCCCCGACTACACCCGCTACTTCCACGCCCTCGCCGAACCGGTCCGCGACAAACTCGTCACCTCCCAGTGGCAGCTCCACAAGGGCATCGACGCCGGCACCCTCGCCGCCATCCACGACGAGCTCTACCGCCGCACGCTCGACGGCGGCTGGCCCGACACCGTCCTCACCCCCGGAGTCCACGTCCGCACCGGCGGCCGCATCGCCACGACCAAGGTCGAACTCCACCTGGAGCACATCCACCAGAACACCCGCTCGCGCCTGACCACCGACGCCGTCGTCCTCGCCACCGGCTACCGCGAACGCTCCCTCGACCGCCTCCTCGCCGGCCTCGACCCCTACCTGCGCCGCGACAGCCAGGAACGCCCCCGCATCGACGACCAGCACCGCCTCGTCATGGACCCGTCCGTCACCGGCTCCGGCTGCCACGCCTACGTCCAGAACGCCGAACGCCACACCCACGGCGTCGGCACCCCCGACCTCGGCCTCGCCGCCTGGCGCAGCGCCGGCATCCTCAACTCCGTCACCGGCAAGGAGACCTACCGCCTCCCCACCCGCACGGCCTTCACCACCTTCGGCCTGCAACAGCGAGAGCCCCGGATCCCGGCCGCGCGTCAGCCGATGGTGCTGACACCGCTCATGGACGGGATCTGAGGCTCCCCTGCGAAGGCTTACGGCCCGGCTAGAACACCGGCGTGCCGTCCCGCGTCAGCTTCCAGTCCACCGACGCGAAGTCCTTCGGGTCCAGCACACCCTTCGCGGTCACCCACTCCGCGATCCGGGTGCGGATCTCCGTCGACTCCGACCACAGCTCCTGGGCCGACGCCACATGCGGGAACGCGCCACCGCCGTTGGCCCGGTAGTTGTTCACCGCGAACACGAACTTCTGGGCGTCCTCCAGCGCGGCACCGCCGTAGGCGAGGTTCTTGATCCGCGAACCCGCCGCCTGCGCGATGTCGATCTCGTACGACAGCCCGGAGACGTAGTCGTAGTTGTAGTCCGGGCGGCCGCCGGCGTTCGTCAGCTTGTCGACCTCGACGGCCGCGTCCGGCGCCGTCCGCACGAAATACTCGGCCGAGTACTCCAGGTACGCCTTGAGCTGCGCACCCGTCATCAGCTTGGCGACCAGCGTGTTGTCGTACACATACAGGCTCGACAGATCCCGGATGGTCACGTCACCCGCCGGGATCTGCGAGGTCCGGGAGAACGGGGACGCCTGCGAGATCACCGGCAGCCCGGCGTACTCCGTACCCGCCAGCGCCGCCTTGACCACGTCCTCCTGGACCTTCGTGATCAGGTCGATGATCGGGACGTCCTTGTAGCGCGCCTCGACCGTCGTCAACGCCTCCGTCGCCGTGCCCACGACCTGGTTGACGTACTCCACGACGATGTCGTGATCGTCCTTCAGCAGCTTGGTGATCTTCGGGTCGTCGGCGACCGTCTTCGAGTCGCGCACCGACGCCGACACCGACTCCACCTTCCAACAGCCCTTCTCCAGGACCAGCTCGAAGTCGAACAGCGACAGCCGCTGCGCGAAGCACAGCGGCTCCGACAGCACGACCGTCCGCCCCGTCTTCTCGTTCGTGACCAGCAGCTCCGCGATCTCCGTGTGCGCGTGCCCCACGAGGATCGCGTCGATCCCCGGCACCTGCTGCGCCACCAGCGCCGCCGAGTTCTCGATGTACGGCAACTGGTCACCGTACGACGACGTCCCCGACGATCCGGAGTGCGCCGACACGACCACCACGTCCGCACCCATCGAGCGCAACTTCGGCACCCACTTCGCGGCCTGCTCCTCCAGACCCGGGAACACCATCTTGCCCTCGACGTACGCCTTGTCCCAGATCGCGATACCCGGGTTGGTCAGACCGAGCACCGCGACCTTCACCGGCGGGGCGCCCGGCACGCGGAACTTCTTGATGAAGTACGGCGGGAAGGCGGGCTTCAGCGTCTTCGCGTCCAGCGCGTTCGCACCCAGCAGCGGGAAGTCGCACTGGTCCTCGAACTTGCGCAGCGTCTCGATGCCGTAGTTGAACTCGTGGTTGCCGAGCGCCACCGCGTCGTACCCGATCGCGTTCATCGCCGCCGCCATCGGGTGGACCGGGCCACCCTTCGCGGTGATCGGGTCGACCTTCGCGTAGTAGTACGTCAGCGGAGTGCCCTGAATCGTGTCGCCCGCGTCGATGAGCAGCGTGTTGCGGCGGCCCTTCTCCGCACGGACCTGGTCCACCAGCGTCGAGACACGCGCCAGGCCCTTCGCGTTGCCCTTGGCGTCGGAGTACTCCGCGTCCTTGAAGTAGTCCCAGTTGAAGACGTTGCCGTGCAGATCGGTCGTGCCCATCACCGTCAGCGCGTACCGCTTCTTCGGCCGGGAGCCCTTCGCCGCCGGCGCGGCCTGTGCCGCCGGGGCGCCCACCGCACCGGTCACCGCCACCCCCGCTCCGGTCACGGCTGACTTCTTCAGGAACTTCCGGCGGTTCAACGGCATCAGTGCTTCTCCCAGCGGGAACGGTCAACAACGCGCGTAGATTCTGACCTGGGCATGGCGAGCTGCAACAGACCCCGCAGGTTTCGATCTGATGACCTACCGGGTCCGAAGCCGAGCAACCGATGACAGAGTGGGACGTATGACCGCACCCTCACAGGAACTCCCGCCCGCCGTCCCCTACGGCACCCCCGACGCCCCCCGCATCGCCGTACGCGGCGAGGCCCGCCTCGAAGTCGACCCGGAGATCGCCCGCATCGGCGTCCTCGTGACCTCCCGCGGCAAGGACCGCCGCACCGCCCTCGACGACCTCACCCGACGCAACACCCGCGTCCTCGACCTCATCAAGACCTACGGCGACGCGGTCGAGCGACTGGAGACCGGCTCCTTCTCCACCAGCCCCGAACTCAAGGACAAAGGCCGCGGCGAACGCGTCCACGCCTACCACGGCCGCGTCCACATCACCGCCGTACTGACCGACTTCACCGCCCTCGGCGAACTCACCACACGCCTCGCCGACTTGGAACTCACCCATGTGGACGGCCCCTGGTGGGCCCTGCGCCCCGACTCACCCGCCCACCGCGAAGCACGCCAGCAGGCCGTACGAGAAGCCGTCCAGCGCGCACGCGAATACGCCGAAGCACTGGGAACCTCCCTCGCCGCACTCGTGGAACTCGCCGACATCGGCGCCGAGAACGCCCCGCCGCCCTACCCGCAGGCCCCCGGCGGCCGCATGCGCTCCATGGCCTACGGCGCCGCCGAAGACTCCGAGGCCGCCCCCCTCGACCTCGAACCCCAGCGACAGCGGGTCCACGCCCAGGTCAACGCCCGGTTCACGATGGCGCCGCCCCGCCTGTGACGAAAACGCCGACCCCGGAGTGAATAACTCCCGCGGGGTACTCCGAATTGCTCATCGGAGCACCCCGCCGCACAATGCAACACCGGCCAACAACCCTTCATGTAAAGGTTGTTGGGTGGTCACACGCGACAAATTCGCTACCCGCCGGTAAGTCATAGAGTCGACCCATGCGCCGAGCGAAAATCGTCTGCACCCTGGGCCCCGCCACCGACTCGTACGACCAGATAAAGGCACTGGTCGACGCCGGCATGGACGTCGCCCGGTTCAACCTCAGCCACGGCAGCCACGCCGACCACGAGGAGCGCTACCAGCACGTACGCAAGGCCTCCGACGAGACCGGCCGCAGCGTCGGCATCCTCGCCGACCTTCAGGGCCCGAAGATCCGCCTCGGCCGCTTCACCGAAGGACCCGTACTCCTCGAACGCGGGGACACCTTCACCATCACCGTCGAGGACGGCGCGGAGGGCGACCGCCAACAGTGCGGCACCACCTACTCCGGCCTCGCCGACGACGTCACCCCCGGCGAACGCATCCTCGTCGACGACGGCAAAGTATGCCTGGAAGTCACCTCCGTCGACGGACCACGCGTCCACACCACGGTGGTCGAAGGCGGCATGGTCTCCGACCACAAGGGCCTGAACCTCCCCGGCGTCGCCGTCTCCGTCCCCGCCCTCTCCGAGAAGGACGAGGCCGACCTGCGCTGGGCCCTGCGCACCGGCTTCGACGTCATCGCGCTGTCCTTCGTCCGCTCCGGCCGCGACATCGAGGACGTCCACCGCATCATGGACGAGGAGGGCCGCCGCCTCCCCGTCATCGCCAAGGTGGAGAAACCACAGGCCGTCGAGGCGATCGACGACATCGTCGCCGCCTTCGACGGCATCATGGTCGCGCGCGGCGACCTGGGCGTCGAAATGCCCCTGGAGCAGGTCCCGATCGTCCAGAAGCGCGCCATCAAACTGGCCAAGCGCAACGCCAAGCCGGTGATCGTGGCGACGCAGATGCTCGACTCCATGATCGACAACTCCCGCCCGACCCGAGCCGAGGCCAGCGACGTCGCCAACGCCGTCATCGACGGCACGGACGCGGTGATGCTGTCCGGCGAGACGAGCGTCGGCAAGTACCCCATCGACACGGTCCGGACCATGGCGAAGATCGTCGAGGCGGCCGAGGAGGACATCCTCGCCAAGGGCCTGTCGCCCCTGACCGAACGCAACAAACCCCGCACCCAGGCCGGCGCGGTGGCCCGCGCGGCCGCCGAGATCGGCGACTTCCTCGGCGCCCGCTTCCTCGTCGCCTTCACCCAGTCCGGCGACACGGCCCGCCGCCTGTCCCGCTACCGCTCCCCGATCCCCCTGCTGGCCTTCACCCCGGAACCGGCGACGCGCTCGCAGCTCAATCTGACGTGGGGTGTGGAGACGTTCCTGGGCCCGCACGTGGAGTCGACGGACGCGATGGTCGACCAGGTGGACGAACTGCTGCTGAAGTACGGCCGCTGCAAGAAGGGCGACACGGTCGTCATCACGGCAGGCTCACCGCCCGGGGTGTCGGGCTCGACGAACATGGTGCGGGTGCACCGCATCGGGGAGGACGACAGCCCGAAGTAGCGGGCGGAGGGCCCCTCTTGAGGAGGGGCCCTTTGGGGTGGTCAGCGCTTGGGGCCTACGTGGGGGGTGGCCAGTGTCGCTGGTAACTGATCGCGACGACACGCAGCAAAAAGCGGATGTTCACGAGAAGGTGAACATCCGCCTTTTTATGGCAACCTTGGAATCCAAGGAAAGGTGCCCCGGGTCGGATTCGAACCGACGCTGAATGGGTTTTGAATCCATGGCCTCTGCCGCTGGGCTACCGGGGCCCCTTCGAAATGAAGGTCAGCGGTTACCCGCCGTGCCTCCACCTTACCGCAGCTAGGTACCCTCATGTCAGCAGTACCCCTGCCCCTGAACGAGGAGCCCCCGTGACCGCCCCCGAGTCGCCCCAGCCCGTAGACGCGCCCGACGACGACAAGTCGCACGTGCCTCCGCTGACGACCCGTGTCGTCATCGCCGAGGACGAGGCGCTGATCCGGCTCGACCTCAAAGAGATGCTCGAAGAAGAGGGGTACACCGTCGTCGGTGAGGCCGGTGACGGTGAGCAGGCCGTCGAGCTGGCCCGTGAGCACAAGCCGGATCTTGTCATCCTCGATGTGAAGATGCCGAAGCTGGACGGTATTTCGGCGGCGGAGAAGATCGCCGAGGAGAGCATCGCGCCGGTGCTGATGCTGACGGCGTTCTCGCAGCGGGATCTGGTCGAGCGGGCCCGGGATGCCGGGGCGATGGCGTATCTGGTGAAGCCGTTCAGCAAGAGTGACGTGGTGCCGGCGATCGAGATGGCGGTGTCGCGGTTCACGGAGCTGAAGGAGTTGGAGAAGGAGGTCGCGGACCTCACCCAGCGCTTGGAGACGCGGAAGCTGGTGGACCGGGCGAAGTCGATTCTTCAGACGCAGTACGGGTTGACGGAGCCGGCGGCGTTCCGGTGGATCCAGAAGACGTCGATGGACCGGCGGATGTCGATGCAGCAGGTCGCCGAGGCCGTCATCCAGGACGCTGAGGAGAAGAAGGCGGCCAAGGGCTGATGTGATGCCCGGTGCCCCGTGTGCATGAGTGAGGCCCGCGCCCCGGCTGGGGACGCGGGCCTCATCCGTGTGAGCGGGTGATCAGTCCTCGCCGAGGTAGGCCTTGCGCACCGATTCGTCGTGGAGCAGGTCCTCTCCGCTGCCGGAGAGGACGATCTTGCCGACTTCCATGACGTGGCCGTGGTCGGCCAGGGAGAGTGCGGCCTGGGCGTTCTGCTCGATGAGCAGGATGGTGGTGCCCTGGGCCTTGAGCTCCTGGATGGTGGACATGATCTTCTGCATCATGATCGGGGAGAGGCCCATGCTGGGCTCGTCGAGCATGAGCAGTTTCGGTCGGGACATCAGCGCCCGTCCCATGGCGAGCATCTGCTGCTCGCCGCCGGAGAGGGTGCCTGCGGCTTGCTTGCGGCGCTCTCCGAGGATGGGGAAGAGGTCGTAGGCGCGTTTGATGTCCTTCTCGATGCCTTCCTTGTCGTTGCGGAGGAAGGCGCCGAGGCGGAGGTTGTCCTCGATCGTCATGCGGGGGAAGATGTGCCGCCCCTCGGGGGAGTGGGCGAGTCCCAGGGAGACGACCTTGTGGGCGGGGATCTTCTTCAGTGACTTGCCGTCGAAGCGGATGTCGCCGGAGACCGGTGTGAGCAGTCCGGAGAGGGTGCGCAGGGTGGTGGTCTTGCCGGCGCCGTTGGTGCCGATGAGGGTGACGACCTCGCCCGCGTTCACCTTGAACGAGATGCCTTTGACGGCTTCGATCTTGCCGTAAGCGACCCTGAGGTCTTCGACCTCGAGCAGTGCGGTCACTTGTCGTCCCCTTCCGTGGTGCTCTGCGTCTCGGCCTCGGCCTCGGCCTCCGCGGCCTCGACTTCGGCGGCTTCCTCCTTGCCGGGTGCGCCCTCGAAGGGCTCACCGAGGTAGGCGGCGATGACGCGTTCGTCGGCTTGGACGACTTCGGCGGGGCCTTCGACGATCTTCTCGCCCTGGACGAGCACGGCGACCCGGTCGCAGAGGTTCATGATGAACCGGATGTCGTGTTCGATGACGAGGACGGCGATGCCCTTGTCCCGGATGGCGAAGATGAGTTCTTCGGCGGCCCGGGTCTCTTGCGGGTTCATACCGGCGGTGGGTTCGTCGAGCAGGAGCAGACCTGGCTCGCTCGCGAGGGCCCGGGCGATTTCCAGCTTGCGCTGTTCGCCGTAGGGGAGGTTACGGGCGAGGTGGTCGGCTTTGGCGGCGAGGCCGGTGAACTCCAGGAGTTCCATGGCGCGGGCGCGGGATTCCTCTTCGGCCCTCTTGAAGCCCGGCAGCCGAAGCAGCGCGGACCACAGGCCTTCCTTGGTGCGGGTGTGCCGTCCGACCAGCACGTTTTCCAGAACGGTCATGTTGGCGAACAGCCGGATGTTCTGGAAGGTGCGGGCGATGCCGGCCTGGGTGACCAGGTGTGGCTTGGGCGGCAGGATGGTGCCTTTGTAGGCGACCTTGCCTTCGGTCGGCACATAGAGGCCGGTGAGGCAGTTGAAGAAGGTCGTCTTTCCGGCGCCGTTGGGGCCGATGAGGCCGACGATCTCGCCGGTGTTCACGGTGAGGTCGACGTCGCGTACGGCGGTGAGGCCGCCGAAGCGCATGGTGACGCCGCTTGCGTCGAGCACCGTGGTGCTGGTGGGTGTGGTCGTGGTGGTGGTCATGGCGGTCACGCCCCTGCCTTGGCGACGCCGGTCGCGCCTTCGGGCAGCGACTTGTCCTCCGGTACGTCGAGCTGTCCGGTCTCGTGGAATTCGAGCTGCTTCCTGCGGTCGGCGACCAGGCCCTCGGGGCGGAAGCGCATCAGCAGCATCAGTGCGACGCCGAAGAGGAGCAGCTGGTACTCCGCCATGAACTGGAGCTTGGCCGGGATGAGGTAGAGCAGTGCGGCGCCGATGAGGGGGCCGCTGATGGTGCCCATGCCGCCGAGGATGACGGCGGCGAGCAGGAAGGCCGAGTTCGGCGGTACGGGGCCGGCGAACTCGTACTGCTCGGGGGTGACGCTGTACGAGACGTGTGCCTGGACGGTGCCCGCGAGGCCGGCGAGGGAGGCGCCGAGGGCGAAGGCGAGGAGCTTGAGGCGGAAGCCGTTGATGCCCATCGCGGTGGCGGCGGTCTCGTCTTCGCGGATGGCGACCCAGGCGCGGCCGATGCGGGATTCCGCCGAGCGGCGGAAGACCATGACGACGATGGCGGTGAACAGCAGCATCAGCAGGTAGTAGTTGCCGGAGCGGGTGAGCTCGTGGCCGAGGACGTTGTGGGGCAGCCCGAGGTTGAATCCGAAGATCTCCAGGTCGGGGATGTTCGGGATGCCGTTGGCGCCGTTGGTGACGTCCGGTCCGCTGTTGCCGTTCAGGTTGTTCATGGTGATGCGGAAGATCTCACCGAAGCCGAGCGTCACGATGGCGAGGTAGTCGCCGCGCAGTCGCAGGGTCGGAGCGCCGATCACCACGCCGAAGATCAGTGAGGCGGCGGCGCCGGTGAGGACGGCTGCCCAGAAGGGGAAGTGGACGCCGATGCTCGACTGGGGGGAGCCGGAGACCAGGGCGGCGGCGTAGGCGCCGACGCCGAGGAACGCGACGTATCCGAGGTCGAGGAGGCCGGCGAGGCCGACGACGACGTTGAGGCCCAGGGCGACCGTGGCGAAGATCAGGATGTTGGCGCCGATGAGGGCGAACTGGTCGTTGGTCTGGGTGAAGGGGAAGCAGATCGCCGCGACGAATGCTGCCGCCATGGCGACGTTGCGGTGCTTGGCGGTGAGGGCCGACAGGCGCTTGAGGAGTCCGGCGCGGGTGACGGCGGTGAAGCCGAAGGCCGCGATGATGAGGAAGCCGATGAACAGCTCGGAGTACTCGGTGCCGATGCCGTACGCGAACACGTACAGGCCGACGCCGAAGCCCGCGGCGATGATCAGGATTTCCGCCCAGGAGGGCAGTTCCTTGGCGCGGCTGGGTTCGGGGGCGGTGAGGGAGTGGCGGATCCGGCCCCAGAGGTTGGGGTGGGGGTCCTCGGCGCCGTAGGGCTGGTCGACCGGGAGGCCGAGGGCGCCGATCACGGCGATGAGGGCGCCGACGCCGGAGACCCAGGCGCCGGGTTCCAGGTTGACGAGGCCGCCGAGTTCGTAGCTGATGGCGCCCATGGCGTAGCCCGTGATGCCGAGCACGCCGAGGGCGGCGAGCAGGACGGGGCTGTTCTTGCCGCCGGGGGTGAGCCAGCCGAGGCCGCGGATGCCGTAGCCGGAGAGGGCGAACAACAGGGTCAGCACGGAGCCGACGAGGGTGAGGACCTGGAGGCCGCCCGGGTAGCCGGTGACGGTCAGGTTGCCCGGGAACTCCTCGGTCCAGGTCCAGGCGAGGAAGGTGCCTATGAGGGCGAGGGCGGAGCCGGCGACGGTCAGCGCGCGTGCCGCGGGGTGCGGCAGCGGGATCATCGGGACGGCCGTAGCGGTGGACACCTTGGTGGTGTCGGTGGTCTTGTCCATGGGGGTCTCGGTGGTCATGGGTATCACGCCCGATCCGCGACGCGTTCGCCGAGCAGGCCCTGTGGCCTGAACAGGAGGACGAGGATGAGGAGGGCGAACGCCCACACGTCCTTCCAGGCGCCGCCGCCGAAGAGGTCCATCCCGGGGATGTCGCCGATGTAGCCGGTGGCGAGGGACTCGGCCACGCCGAGGACGATGCCGCCGAGCATGGCGCCGTAGATGTTGCCGATGCCGCCGAGGACGGCGGCGGTGAAGGCCTTGAGGCCCATCAGGAAGCCCATTTGGAAGCCGACTTGGCCGTTCTTCAGGCCGTAGGCGACCGCGGCGATGGCGGCGAACGCGGCACCGATGGCGAACGCCATGACGATGATGCGGTCGGTGTTGATGCCCATCAGCTTGGCGGTGTCGGGGTCCTGGGCGGTGGCCTGCATGCCGCGGCCGGAGCGCGTCTTGGTGACGAAGAGGCCGAGGGCGAGCATGCACAGCGGGGCGGCGATCAGGACGAAGAGGTCGCCGCGCTGGACGTTGGCGCCCAGGATGTCGATGGGGCCGCCTTCGAACTGCGGGAAGGTCTGGTCCTTCTTCGCGTCCGGGTACCACATCCACACGGCCTGCTGGAGGACGATGGACAGGCCGATGGCGGTGATGAGGGGTGCCAGGCGTGGCGCTGTGCGCAGTGGCCGGTAGGCGAAGCGTTCCGCCGCGGTGGCGACGGCGACCGAGACGATGACGCCGGCGAGGATCATGAGGGGGATCGCGGCGCCGAGGGCGAAGCCTTCGGGGAGTACCAACCAGACGGTGAGGGCGCCGAAGCCCCCGACCATGAATATCTCGCCGTGGGCGAAGTTGATGAGCTGGACGATGCCGTAGACCATCGTGTAGCCGATCGCGATGAGTCCGTACATCGCGCCGAGGATGAGTCCATTGGCCAGCTGTTGCGGCAGTTCGTTCACCGCAGGGCCTCCGTGGAGTGGTTCGGATATGGCGCCGCGCGGGAGCGCTGGTGGGCGCTCCCGCGCGGCCTGGATCAATGTGTGATGGGGGAGTGCTCTCTACTCGTCCTCTGCTCAGTCCAGCTTCGGGGAGGCGCTGTACTCGGGCGCCCACGCCTTGTTCTTGATCTTGTAGGCGGTCATCATCGTGTTCGTGGTGTCACCGAACTCGTCGAAGGAGATGGTGCCGGTGACGCCGTCGAACTTGACCTTGGCCATGGCGTCGAGGACCGCCTTGCGGCCGTCGGAGGGGAGCTTGCCGTCGTTGCCCTCGACCGCCAGCTTGACGGCCTCGATGATGGCCCAGGTGGCGTCGTAGGTGAGGCCGCCGTAGGCCTCGTAGTCGTCCTCGTAGTTCCCGGCCTCGTAGTTCTTGATGAACGTCTTGGCGGATTCGAGCTGCTCGACCGGCTTGCCGACGGAGGTGGCGAGGTCGCCCTCGGCCTTCTTGTTCAGCTTCGGGTACTCGGCGGAGTAGATGCCGTCGCCGCCCATGAGGGGGATGTTCTGGCCGCTGTCCTTGAGCTGCTGGCTCAGCGGGGCGGCCGCCGGGTATTCGCCGCCGTAGTAGAGGGCCTCGGCGCCGGTCTTCTTGATCTTGGCGACCACGGCGTTGAAGTCACGGTCGTCGGGGTTGATGTGGTCGGTGCCGACGATCTGGCCACCGAACTTGGTGAAGTTCGTCTTGAAGGAGGCGGCGAGGCCGGCGCCGTAGGTCTTCTGGTCGTCGATCAGGTAGACCTTCTTGATCTTGGCCTTGTTGTAGAGGTAGTCGGCGGCGAAGGCGCCCTGGACCTCGTCGGTGGTGGCCGTGCGGAAGAAGGTCTTGAACTGGCGGACCGACTTGCCGGTCTTCCAGCCGTCGCCCTGGGTGAGCTCGGTGCCGGTGTTGGCGGGGGAGACCTGGGTCAGGCCGGCGTCGTTGAACGGCTTCTGCATCTGCTGCGAGACGCTGGAGTTCAGCGGGCCGACGACGCCGAGGACGTCCTTGTTGCTGATGAACTTCTGGGCGTTCTGCTGGCCGACGGAGGGCTGGGCCTGGTCGTCGAGCGGTTCGAGCTTGAACTCGACGCCCTTGACGTACTCGTCCTTGTTGGCCGTCTTGACTGCCAGGTCGGCGGAGTTGCGGATACCGAGGCCGAGGGCCGACAGGTCGCCGGTCAGCGGGGCGTCGACGCCGATCACCACAGTGGTCTTGTCGCCGTTGCTGCTGTTGCCGCCCTCGTCACGCGACCCACAAGCCGTGAGTGTCAGCGATCCCGCCGCGAGCGCGGCGGTTATGGCGATGATCGAACGTTGACGCACGAATCAGGTCCTTTCCCTGGCACGGCGGCTCCCCGTGGAACGCGCCGAGTCGAGCGCTTGGCCGAAGTGGCTTCGAATCCGGTGGCTCGGTGACTGGCGGTGACTCTAAGCGCGTGAAGGGAACATGGAGGAGGCTCTGACCAAGGCTGTGACGCTCTTGTTATGACACGGGGTAACACAGAGCGGTACTGCGTGGGGGGAAGAGTGGATTTCCAGCCGATTCGCCCTGTCCGCATAGTGAGAACTCGCAGCGTTCGCGCGTAGCTTCTTCACGAGTGTTCACGGGTTTTGGTGATGACGGCAGGTCGTTGCTGAAGGCTACCCGAGGGCTCTGGCCGCCTTGCGGGAAGGGTGCTCGCCGAAGAAGAACTGTGGGGTTGTATTGCGTCTGTATTACGCAGAGTTACAGCCGGGAAAGGAGTTCGGGATCCCCTTCCGCTTTTCGTGTAGGGGGCACGAAAGAGGAATTGCGGATTACGGCACTCAGCGCCCCACGGGGCTTCGGCGCTCGCCCGGATCCCCGTCGCGCCCGGCCCGGGCGCCGCCCCGTCCGACGGTCTCCTCCCGTCATCATGCCCCGACGTTGTGCCGCCCCGGCGCTCGGGTCCAACGCCGGGGAGCGGCAGGGCGTTGGTCCTGGGGAGATGTCGTCAGGGTGTCGGCGTCAGTTCGCCGCGCGGATGCGCTCCTCGTCGCTCGGGTTCACGTCGCGCAGCATGCAGGTCAGCCGGGCGCTGCACACCCGCCGGCCCTGGTCGTCGCTGATGACGATCTCGTACGTCGCCGTGGAGCGCCCCCGGTGCAGGGGCGTGGCCACGCCGGTGACGAGGCCGGAGCGGGCGCCGCGGTGGTGGGTGCAGTTGAGGTCCACGCCGACCGCGATCTTGGAGCTGCCGGCGTGCAGCATGGACCCCACCGACCCGAGCGTCTCGGCGAGCACCGCGGACGCGCCGCCGTGCAGCAGCCCGTACGGCTGGGTGTTCCCCTCCACCGGCATGGTCCCGACGACCCGCTCGGCGGACGCCTCCACGATCTGGACGCCCATGCGGGTGCCGAGGTGCCCGGCGGAGAACAGGGCCGGCAGGTCGACGCCGAGCGCGGCGTACTCGTCGATGACCTCTTGCGGGAACTTCACGTGCTGCTGCTCGCCCATGGGGCCCGGCTCCGTTCGTCGTGATCAGTCGGGGACGCCATCGGTGGTGACGTCGGCTGAGCAAACGCTCAGTCGGCCGCCGATTGTTCCAGACGGATGACGACGGACTTGCTGGCCGGGGTGTTGCTGGTGTCCGCGGTGGCGTCCAGCGGCACGAGGACGTTGGTCTCCGGGTAGTAGGCGGCCGCGCAGCCCCGGGCGGTCGGGTAGAGCACCACCCGGAACCCGGGCGCCCGCCGCTCGATGCCGTCCTTCCACTCGCCGACCAGGTCCACGTAGGAGCCGTCGGCGATGTTCAGCCGCTGTGCGTCCTCGGGGTTGACCATGACCACGCGGCGGCCGTTCGTGATGCCCCGGTAACGGTCGTCCAGGCCGTAGATCGTGGTGTTGTACTGGTCGTGCGACCGCAGCGTCTGCAACAGCAGCCGTCCCTCCGGCAGCTTCGGGTACTCGACCGGAGCCGCCGTGAAGTTGGCCTTGCCCGTGGCCGTCGGGAAGCGGCGCTCGTCGCGCGGGGCGTGCGGGAGCGTGAAGCCACCCGGGCGGGCCACGCGCGCGTTGAAGTCCTCGAAGCCGGGGATCACGCGCGCGATACGGTCCCGGATCGTCGCGTAGTCCTTCTCGAACTCCTCCCAGGGCGTGCGGCTGCCCTCGCCCAGGACGCGGCGTGCCAGACGGCAGACGATGGCCGGCTCCGACAGCAGGTGCGGGCTCGCGGGCTCCAGGCGGCCCCGGGAGGCGTGCACCATGCCCATGGAGTCCTCGACGGTCACGAACTGCTCGCCGCTGCCCTGGAGATCGCGCTCGGTGCGGCCCAGCGTCGGCAGGATCAGCGCGCGGGCGCCCGTGACGGCATGGCTGCGGTTGAGCTTCGTCGACACGTGCACGGTGAGCCGCGCGCGCCGCATGGCCGCCTCGGTGACGTCCGTGTCCGGAGTCGCCGCCACGAAGTTGCCGCCCATCGCGAAGAACACCTTCGCCTCGCCGTCGCGCAGCGCGCGGATGGCCCGTACGACGTCGTATCCGTGCTCGCGCGGCGGGGCGAACCCGAACTCCTTCTCCAAGGCGTCCAGGAAGGCCGGGGCGGGCCGCTCGAAGATGCCCATCGTGCGGTCGCCCTGCACGTTCGAGTGGCCGCGCACCGGGCACACGCCCGCGCCCGGGCGGCCGATGTCGCCGCGCAGCAGCAGGAAGTTGACGACCTCGCGGATGGTCGGCACGGAGTGCTTGTGCTGGGTGAGGCCCATCGCCCAGCACACGATGGTGCGCCGCGAGGCGAGAATCATGGCCATGGCCTTCTCGATGTCCGCGCGCGTGAGACCGGTCGCGGTCAGCGTCTCGTCCCAGTCGGCGGCCCGGGCGGTCGCGGCGAACTCCTCGTAGCCGTGGGTGTGTTCGCGGACGAACTCCTCGTCGACGGCGCCCTCCGTCTCGAGGATCAGCTTGTTGAGGAGGCGGAAGAGGGCCTGGTCGCCGCCGATGCGGATCTGCAGGAACAGGTCGGTGAGCGCGGAGCCGGTGGTGAGGCCCTTCGGGGTCTGCGGGTTCTTGAACCGCTCCATGCCCGCCTCGGGCAGCGGGTTGACGGTGATGATCTTCGCCCCGCCCGCCTTGGCCTTCTCCAGGGCGGAGAGCATGCGCGGATGGTTCGTCCCCGGGTTCTGCCCGGCGACGATGATCAGGTCCGCCTTGTAGAGGTCCTCCAGCAGGACGCTGCCCTTGCCGATGCCGATGGTCTCGGACAGGGCCGACCCGGACGACTCGTGGCACATGTTCGAGCAGTCCGGCAGGTTGTTGGTGCCCAGCTCGCGCGCGAGGAGCTGGTAGAGGAACGCGGCCTCGTTGCTGGTGCGGCCCGAGGTGTAGAAGACGGCCTCGTCGGGGGAGCCGAGGGCGGTGATCTCCCCGGCGACGATGTCGAAGGCGCGCTCCCAGGTCACGGGCTCGTAGTGCGTGCCGCCTTCCGGCAGATACATGGGGTGGGTGAGCCGCCCCTGCTGCCCCAGCCAGTAACCGCTCCTGGTGGCGAGATCGGCGACGGAGTGCGCGGCGAAGAACTCCGGGGTGACCCGGCGCAGGGTCGCCTCCTCGGCCACCGCCTTCGCGCCGTTCTCACAGAACTCCGCCTTGTGCCGGTGCTCCGGCTCCGGCCAGGCGCAGCCGGGGCAGTCGAAGCCGTCCTTCTGATTGACCCGCAGCAGCGTCAGCGCGGTGCGCTTCACCCCCATCTGCTGATGCGCCATCCGCAGGGAGTGCCCGATGGCCGGCAACCCCGCGGCCGCGTGCTTCGGCTCGGCGACCTGCGGCGCGTCCTGAACCGGATCACCCTTGGGCGGTTTGCTGGCCATCGCGCACTCCCCTTCGTGTACACGTGTGAGGTACGTCTCCGATCCTCGCACGTGGGACGGACAACGAGGCGGGCGGGCCGGGGGGCGGCCGCGGGGAGGCCGGGGGGCGGGGCCGGGGAGGGCACGCGGGAGGGGGAAGAGGGAGCGCGGGGAGAGAGGGCCGGCGGAGAGCATGCCGGGGGAGCGGACCTGGGCGGCACGCACGGAATCCTGCCGCTCGGACGGTGTGCACCCGCGGGCGGCGAACACACCGCCGCCCTGCGACGCTCGCCCGCCCCACTCCTCTTGCTGAGCCCCGCCCGGGTTTGCTGAGCCCCGCCCGGTCTCACCGGCCGTGACCCCGAGGGGGACCGGCTGTCAGTGGGGCGTGGCAGGATCGGGGGCGTGGCAGAGACAGCATCGAAGCAGACCGATACCAGCCCCGGCGGCAGCCGGCCCCGCCTGATGCTCATGGACGGGCATTCGCTGGCCTACCGTGCGTTCTTCGCGCTGCCCGCGGAGAACTTCACGACCGCGACGGGCCAGCCGACGAACGCGATCTACGGCTTCGCGTCGATGCTGGCCAACACATTGCGTGACGAGGCGCCCACACACTTCGCCGTGGCCTTCGACGTGTCCCGCAAGACCTGGCGCTCCGCGGAGTTCACGGAGTACAAGGCGAACCGCTCCAAGACCCCGGACGAGTTCAAGGGCCAGGTCGAGCTGATCGGCGAGCTGCTCGACGCGATGAACGCGCAGCGTTTCGCGGTCGACGGCTTCGAGGCGGACGACGTCATCGCCACGCTCGCCACCCAGGCCGAGGCCGACGGCTTCGAGGTGCTGATCGTCACCGGCGACCGGGACTCCTTCCAGCTGGTCAGCGAGCACACGACGGTCCTGTATCCGACGAAGGGCGTCTCCGAGCTGACCCGGTTCACCCCGGAGAAGGTCTTCGAGAAGTACGGGTTGACGCCCGCCCAGTACGCCGACTTCGCGGCCCTGCGCGGCGACCCGTCCGACAATCTGCCGGGCATCCCGGGCGTCGGCGAGAAGACGGCCGCGAAGTGGATCAACCAGTTCGGGTCGTTCGCACAGCTCGTCGAGCGCGTGGAAGAGGTCAAGGGCAAGGCCGGGCAGAACCTCCGCGACCACCTGGAGTCGGTCAAGCTCAACCGCCGGCTGACCGAGCTGGAGCGGGGCGTCGAGCTGCCCAGGACCGTCGCCGACCTCGCGCGCGTGCCGTACGACCGCAAGGCCGTCGCGATGATCCTGGACACCCTGGAGATCCGTAACCCCTCCCTGCGCGAGCGGCTTTTCGGCGTCGACCCCGGAGCCGAGGAGGCCGAGACCACCCCGATCTCGACCGACGGCGTGGAGCTGGACGGCTCGGTGCTCGGCACGGGCGAGCTGGCCCCCTGGCTGGCGGAGCACGGTGGCGAGACCCTCGGCGTGGCCACCGTCGACGCCTGGGCGCTGGGCGCCGGCTCGGTCGCCGAGGTCGCGCTCGCCGCGGCCGACGGCGCGGCCGGCTGGTTCGACCCGTCGCAGCTCGACGAGGCCGACGAGAAGGCGTTCGCGGCCTGGTTGGCCGACGCCGACAAGCCGAAGGTCTTCCACAACGCCAAGGGCGCGATGCGGGTCTTCGCCGAGCACGGCTGGAGCATCGAGGGCGTGCGCATGGACACCGCGCTCGCCGCCTACCTGGTCAAGCCGGGCCGCCGCTCCTTCGACCTAGACGCGCTGTCCCTGGAGTACCTCCACCGAGAGCTGGCCCCGGCCGCCGCGGCCGACGGCCAGCTGGCCTTCGGCACGGACGAGGGTGCCGAGGCCGAGGCGCTGATGATCCAGGCCCGTGCGGTCCTCGACCTGGGGGAGGCCTTCGAGAGCCGCCTTCAGGAGGTCGGCGCCGCGGACCTCCTCCGTGACATGGAGCTGCCGACCTCCGCCCTGCTGGCCCGCATGGAGCGGCACGGCATCGCGGCCGACCGGACCCACCTGGAGGACATGGAGCAGATGTTCGCGGGCGCCGTGCAGCAGGCCGTGAAGGAGGCGCACGCGGCGGCCGGGCACGAGTTCAACCTGGGCTCGCCCAAGCAGCTCCAGGAGATCCTCTTCGGCGAACTTGCCCTGCCGAAGACGAAGAAGACGAAGACGGGTTACACGACAGACGCCGACGCCCTGGAATGGCTCGCCACCCAGACCGACAACGAACTGCCGGTCATCATGCTCCGCCACCGCGAGCAGGCGAAGCTGCGCGTCACCGTCGAGGGCCTGATCAAGACCATCGCGGCGGACGGCCGTATCCACACGACGTTCAACCAGACGGTCGCGGCGACCGGCCGCCTCTCCTCGACCGACCCGAACCTCCAGAACATCCCCGTCCGCACGGACGAGGGCAGGGCGATCCGCCGGGGCTTCGTGGTCGGTGAGGGCTTCGAGTCCCTGATGACGGCGGACTACAGCCAGATCGAGCTGCGCGTCATGGCCCACCTGTCCGAGGACGAGGGCCTGATCGAGGCGTTCACCTCGGGCGAGGACCTGCACACCACGGCCGCCTCCCAGGTGTTCGCCGTGGAGCCCGCCGCGGTGGACGCGGAGATGCGCCGCAAGATCAAGGCGATGTCGTACGGCCTCGCCTACGGCCTGTCGGCGTTCGGCCTCTCCCAGCAGCTGAACATCGACGCGGGTGAGGCCGGCGCCCTGAGGGACGCCTACTTCGAGCGCTTCGGCGGGGTCCGTGACTATCTGCGTCGCGCGGTCGACGAGGCAAGGGCGACGGGCTACACGGCGACCCTCTTCGGCCGCCGCCGCTACCTCCCCGACCTCAACAGCGACAACCGCCAGCGCCGCGAGGCGGCCGAGCGTATGGCTCTCAACGCCCCCATCCAGGGCACGGCGGCGGACATCGTCAAGATCGCCATGCTCAAGGTGGACAAGGCCCTGCGCGAGGCGAACCTCACCTCCCGCATGCTCCTGCAGGTCCACGACGAAATCGTCCTGGAGATCGCCCCCGGGGAGCGTGAGGCGGTGGAGGAACTGGTCCGCCGCGAGATGTCCGACGCGGTCGACCTCAAGGTCCCCCTGGGCGTCTCGGTGGGCGCGGGCCCCGACTGGGAGTCCGCGGCGCACTGACCTCCGGCGGCAGAGCCACCTCTCGACGCCGGGCCAGGTCGCCGACCGGCCCGGCATCCCATCACACCTCGGAGTCCCCGCACTGCAACGCCCCCAAGGGGGCGCGGGGAACTGCGCGCCCAGCGCCCACAACCCGCACCCCGCAAAACCACCGCGACCCGGCACCCCCCCACGACCCCGGCCCCACCCCCGGAGGGCCCCGTCACTCGCGTGGCCCCCGCAAAGACGCCCCCACCCCCCGCCGCCCGTAAGGATGCGGGCATGGGTATACGCACGCTCCACCGCCGGACGGCCCCGGCACCGGCGAACGTGAACACCGAAGGCGTCCCCTCCACAGCGCGGCCCTCGGCCCCACCCTTCGCCACCGGCGCAAGCACCGCCCGCATCCCCGCCGATCTGATGAGCACCCTGCGGCGCACGGCGACCACCCTGCGCCGCCGCCTCGGGAACCGGACCCAGGGGTGGGCAGAGCTCACCCGCGGCTATCTGGCCCTCGCCCGCACCCTGCTCCCACGGTCCCGCCCGGTCCGTACGGTCACCGTGTTCGTCGCGACCGCCAATCCCGTCAGCGAGCCGCCGGACGGCTCGGCTCCCTACCGGCCTCACCAGTACCCGCACTGCCAGGGCCCCGGACCGGACGCCACACCCTGACCCCCACGGCGTACAGCAGCAGCCCCAGGGCGAGCCCGGAGCCCGCCCCGAAGCACAGCGACGGGATCAGCTCCCAGTACTTCGCGGTCGACCCCCAGTAGTCCCACCAGCGCGTCGCCCGCTGCACCGCCGCCACCACGGCGAGCCCGCCGATCACCGCACCGGCCCACCAGCGGTCCCGTGCCGAAAGGACCGGAACCCCGACCGGTGCGATGGCGGGCGTCCGCCGCAGCGCCACGACCACGAACGCCACGATGACGGCCGCGGCGACCGCCGAACCGCCGTACTGCAGGTACCAGTACAGCGGCGACCCCGCGATCTCCTCGCCCAGGACGGGGAACAGCCGCATCCCCCAGCGGTCGAGATGCGTGAACGCGTCCCACACGACATGCGTCAGCGCGCCGAGCACGGCGGAGACGTACCACCGCGCCACGAGCGACGGCCGGACACGCGCGCGTGGCGTTCCGCAGCGCGACAGCGTGGCCACCCGCGCCTGTCGCCGCACCGGCAGCAGCGCCACCAAGGGTTCGCGCACCAGGAGCCACAGGCCGACCAACGCCCAGGCGACCAGTACGTCGACGGTGAACACGCCCGCGAACGAGTGCGTGACATCACCGAACTCCATCGCCCCGGGCAGGACACTCGCCACGTAATAGGTCATGTCGGGAGCAAAGGAGCCCGCCACCAGCATGGCCGGTACGAGCGTGCCCCGGCCGGTTCCGTCGGTGCGTACGGCGGGCAGTACGGCCGCCGCGTGGCTCAGCGTGAACGGCAACGGGGCTCCTCGCGTGCGATGTTGCCGGGGCGGGTCGGCCCCGGATGTCGGCGCAGCCAGTATGCGGGACGTCCGGCTGATGATCCGCGTGTGCCCAATCGGTAAAAATCGGGCACCAACGGGTGCCTCGGCAAAGGAAGTTGTCGTAGGGTCGCCTGGGTCACCGTGCCGGGACGCGCGGTCGAACACGTGAGCACGCATGAAAACGCGCCGCGAGGGCAACTGTCGCGGCGAGCCGATCGTCACAACAGGCGCGGGCGCCACACGGCGGGCCCGACAGACAGAGACGGGCGCTCGGGCGTCCACGGGAGGGGTTCACTCTATGGCGGCGCAATTCGGCAGGCTGCGCAAAGGGGCGGTGAACACCACGGTGGCCGCGGTCGTGGTCGCGGCACTGGCCGCCTCCCAGGCTCCGGGAGTGACGACCGACGACGCCGGCAGAAGGATCTCCACCGGGACCCAGCCCGCACCGGACGCGGCCGCCGAGGACAGCGCGACCGGCAACTCGCCGTACTACACGGACCTGCCGCCGCTCAACAGCCCCAACCCCTCGCCCTCGGCCGGCACTCCCGTCGACCCGGGCGCCACCGAGGCGGGCATCCCCGCGACCGTCCTCGACGCCTACAAGAAGGCCGCGACCGCGCTCCGGGCGGCCAAGCCCGGCTGCAACCTGGAATGGCAGCTCCTCGCCGCCATCGGCAAGGTCGAGTCCGGCCAGGCCCGCGGCGGCCGCGTCAACGCCGACGGCACCACCATCTCCCCGATCCTCGGCCCGCAGCTCAACGGCAACGGCTTCGCGAACATCAGCGACACCGACGACGGCGCCTACGACGGGGACAGCAGGTACGACCGTGCCGTCGGTCCCATGCAGTTCATCCCGTCCACCTGGGCGTGGGCCGGCCGCGACGGCAACGGCGACGGCGAGAAGAACCCCAACAACATCTACGACGCCGCGCTCGCCGCCGGCCACTACCTGTGCCGGTTCGGCTGGGACCTGTCCACCCAGGGCGACCTCGACCGGGCGATCCTCAGCTACAACAACTCGCGGGACTACCTCAACCTCGTCCTGACGTGGCTGGAGTACTACCGCAAGGGCACCCACGAGATCCCCGACGGCACGGGCACCCTGCCCTCCGACCGCAGCGACGACACGGCCGGCGCGAACCCGACGCCGACGACGCCCACCAGGCCCACCGAACCGACCAGGCCCGACAAGCCGTCGACACCGTCGACGCCGAGCAGCCCCAACCCCGGCGACAACGGCGGCGGTTCCTCCAACCCCGGCCCGAAGCCGCCGCCGACGACCCCGCCGGACACCACGCCTCCCACCCCCACCGACACGGTGGACCACCTGGAGGACACGGGCACCGCGAAGCTCACCGCCATGGCGGGCGACACCTTCGCGGAGAAGATCGGCATCCGCGCCGAGACCGAGGCCGGAAAGGGCGTCGCCAAGGTCCGGGTCCGCTTCACGATCGCCGGCGCCACCGACGCCGCCTTCAGCACCGGCGAGAGGTACGCCACCGCCCTCACCGACAGTGCGGGCGAGGCCGTGGCACCGGCACTCGAGGCGGGCGAGGACACGGGCGAGTTCACGGTACGGGCCACCGTCGTCGGACGTGCGATCGCCGGCCTCGACTACCGGGCCACGGTCACCGAGCGCGCCGCCGACACCCTGACCCGCACCAGCGAGACCGCGCTGACCTGCATCCCGGGCGGCGAGTTCGCCGACCAGGTCGAGGTGAAGGCGACGTACAAGGGCGCCGTCGCGGACAAGGTCGCGGCCACCGCCACGCTCATCAAGTCCGCCGACGACCCGACCGAGAACGACAAGGGCCCCTACTTCAAGGACGCCGACGGCAAGACCGTACGCACCCTCACCGGCCTCACCACGGACGACAAGGGCCTGCTCAAGCTGCCGAAGCTGTACGCCGACGACACCACCGGCACGTTCCTGCTCCGCATCACCACCGCGGGCGGCGCGACGCTGACCGTCGAGCTGAAGGTGGCGGCCGCCGAGACCTCGCCCACCCCGACCCCGTCGGATTCGGCGTCCGGATCGACGTCGGCATCGCCGAGCCCGTCCACGTAGACACGCGCGGTCCGACGAGGGGCGCCTTCCGCCACGGCGGGCAAGGCGCCCCTCCTCTGTCTGTGCGACTGTCCGTGCAACGTGTTCTCATCTCACGCCCCCGTTGCTACGGTGCCGACCTGACGACGTATCAGATGAGGTAGCTCCGGGACTCCGGGAGGCCGTATGCGCGCCCTGATCGCCGCCGCGACCGGTCTCGCCGCCGCGCTCGCCCTGGTCCTCGTACTCACCGCCGTCGGCACGCCGGCGGGCGAGACCTCCCCGAAGCCGCTGCTGACGACGGTGCCCGCACACCCGTAACCGTCCCGTCCGGGAGGGAGGCCGAGATGCGCCGCAAGGCCAGTCTGATCCTGCTCGCCCTCGCCGTGTTCTGCGCGGCCCTGTCCCCGCTGCTGCGCTGGTACGCCTTCCCGCGCCTGGCCAAGATCCCGGCCCACCAGTACCAGGAGATGGTCCTGGAGGCGAAGGACGCGACCCTCCTCGACTACGGCACGATGAAGGCCCGCAAGGTCTCCAAGGTCACCATCGTGCAGACGCTGAAGGGCGACGTCGAAGCCTCGGAACGGATCGAGAGGTCGGCGGGGAAGGACGTGGTGGTCTGGGACGGCCTGTCGTACGTCGTCGGGCCCGACGGCAAGATGGTCTCCAAGATCCCCGAGCGCTACATCTTCGACGCCCACACCCAGGAACCCGTCCACGCCACCGGCGAGATGGTCGACGGCGACCCCGTCAGGCGCGAGGGCATCGAGTTCAAGTGGCCCTTCCTGACGGAGAAACGGGACTACGAGTACTTCGACGCCCAGACCCGCACCAGCGCCCCCATCCACTACAAGGGCACCCAGGACTTCCGCGGCGTCGAGGTCCACTACTTCGAGCAGACCATCCCGTGGACCAAGGTGAGGTTCCCCAAGACGATGCCGGTCGAGGGCATCACACCGGAGTCGGTGGCCGAGACCGGCACGACCCGCTGGTACACCACCGTCCGCAAGTTCTGGGTCGAGCCCCTCACCGGCGCGCCCGTCTACGGCGAGGAGATCCACAAGGAGGAACTGCGCGGCGGCACCCTGCTGGGCGACCGCGACAAGGTGACGGCGTTCGCGGGCCACGTGAAGATGCGCGAGGACTACATCGACCACACGGTGGCCCTCGTCAAGTCCAACCGCACGCTGGTCCTGCTCATGACGTCGTATCTGCCGTGGGGCCTGGTGACCCTCGGGGTGCTGCTCCTGACGCTGTCCCTCTACCTGGAGGCACGCGGCCGCCGCCCCGGCGACCCGGACCCCGCCCGGCACACCGAACCCGAACCGGTCACCGCCTGAGCCGGGCGTTGGTGTGCCGGGTCGGCTCGGCGGTCGCGGGATCCTCGGGCCACGGATGCTTGGGATAACGACCGCGCAGCTCCGCCCGTACGCCCTTGTACCCGTCCCTCCAGAAGGAGGCGAGGTCGGCGGTGACGGCGGCGGGGCGCCCGGCGGGGGAGAGCAGATGGACCAGGAGCGGCACACCGGCGACGGCGGGCGACTCGTGCAGCCCGAACATCTCCTGCAACTTCACGGCGAGCACCGGCTGTTCGGGGTCGCTGTAGTCGATGCGGATCCTGGACCCACTCGGTACGGCGATCCGCTCCGGGGCGAGCTCGTCGAGCCGTCCGGCCTCCCCGGAGGCCCACGGCAGCAGCCGGGCCAGCGCCTGCCCGGCATCGATCCGCCCGAGGTCGGCCCGCCGCCGGGCCCGGCCCAGCTCGGGCTCCAGCCACTCGTCCACGCGCGCGTGGAGAGCGTCGTCGCAGACGTCGGGCCAGGGCGCACCGAGACGCAGACGCAGGAAGGCGAGCCGCTGCCGCAGCAGGCGGGCGTCCGGGGACCAGCGCAACAGACCGAGCCCCTCCTGCCGCAGCCCTTCGAGCAGCGCGTTCCGTACGAGGACGGCGTCGGCGTCCGGCAACGGCCGCGCCGCGAGCTCGATCGCCCCCAGCCGTTCCACATGCCGTGCGACCACGTCCCCGTCGGCCCAGTGGACCTCCTGGCTCTCGGAGTACAGCGACGGTGCGGCGGACAGGGCCAGCTCCTCGTCCACCACGGCGGCGAGCTGCACGCGCGCGTGCCCCTTGCCGACGGGCCGATCCGCGACGGCGACGGCGATCCAGGGGGCACCGCGCAGGGCGGAACCGTCGGGGAGCTCGGCGCGCGTGCCGGACGCCATGAGGTAGGAGCCGCCGTCAGCCTTGGCGACCCGCTCGGGGAAGGCGAGGGCGGCGACGAGCCCGACGAGCCGGTGCTCCCCGGCGTCCGCGGCGGGAGAGGGCGGGGCGGGCGCCTCGCCGAACTCCCTGGCCATGGCCCGCAACCGCCGCACCTCCGCACGCCACCGCGCCGCGTAGGCGTCACCCCCGCTCCGGGCCGCGCGCAACGCGCCGCCGAGATCGTCCCCGTACTGCCGCGGTGCCTCCTCACTGAGGAGCGCCACGACCTCCGCGACCGTGTCGGAGGCACCCGCGTCCAGCAGCGCCCGCCCCAACCGGGGATGCAACCCCAGCCGGGCCAGTCGCGCACCCCGCTGCGTGGCCCTGCCGCCGGAGTCCACCGCGCCCACTCCCGCCAGAGCGGCCCGCGCCGCCGCCATCGCCCCGGCCGGCGGCGGATCCAGCAACGCCAGCCCGGTGGCCTCCGGATCCCCCCAACAGGCCGTCTGCAACGCGAACGCCGTCAGGTCGGCCACCTTGATCTCCGGCGCCGGGAAACGCGGCAGACGCGCGTCCTCCGCCTCCGCCCAACACCGGTACACCGCACCCGGCGCCTCCCTTCCGGCCCGTCCCGCCCGCTGCCGTCCGGCCGCCTGCGAGGCCCGCACCGTCGTCAGCGCGCTCAGCCCGCGCGCGTGGTCCACGCGAGGCTCCCGCGCCAGCCCCGAGTCGACGACGACCCGCACCCCGGGCACCGTCAGGGACGACTCCGCCACGGAGGTCGCCAGCACCACCCGGCGCCGCTCCCCGCCCGCCAGTACCGCGTCCTGCACGGTGGCCGGCGCCCGCCCGTGCACCTGGAGCACCTCGACGTCACCGAGGTCGCCCAGTTGCCCGGCCACCCGCGCGATCTCGCCCACGCCGGGCAGGAAACACAGCACGTCCCCGGCCCGCTCGGCCAGCGCCCGCCGTACCACCGACGCCACGTGCGTCAGCAGAGCGGGATCCACACGCATGCCGTGCGGCGGCCGTACCGGACGGACCGGCGGCGCCCACACCACCTCCACCGGGTGCGCGGCCCCCTCCGCCGCGACCACCGGCGCATCGCCCAGCAGCCGCGCCCACCCCTGCGCGTCCGTCGTCGCCGACGCCGCCACCAGCCGCAGCTCCGGCCGCAGCGTCTGACGTACGTCCCACAGGAACGCCGCCACCGTGTCCGCGTCCAGATGCCGCTCGTGGCACTCGTCGAGCACCACCACGTCCACGCCCGTCAGCTCCTGATCGCGCTGCAACCGCTGGAGCAGCACACCGGTCGTGACGACCTCCACGCGCGCGTGGCGCCCGACGACCCGCTCCCCGCGCACGGTGTACCCGACGCTCTCGCCGACCTTCTCGCCCAGCAGCCACGCCATCCGCCGCGCCGCGGCCCGGGCCGCGATCCGCCGCGGCTCGGCGACGACGACCCTGCGCTCGGGAGCGTCCCCGAGCAGCCCGGCCAGCGCCAGAGGCACCAGCGTCGTCTTGCCGGTGCCGGGCGGCGCCACGAGCACGGCGGTGCCGTGGCCGGCCAGGGCGTCGCTCAGACCGGGCAGGGCGGCGCGTACGGGCAGCGCGTCCAGGGCGTCGTAACGGATCACGCTCTCAGTCTCGTACGCACACGAAGATCGCCGTCCCCGGGATCAGGTTCCCGCGCAACGGCGACCAGCCGCCCCACTCCGAGCTGTTCCAGGCCGGCCACTCCGGCTCCACCAGGTCCACCAGCCGGAAGCCCGCCGCCACGACGTCGCGGACGCGGTCGCCGAGCGTGCGGTGGTGCTCGACGTAGACCGCGCGGCCCACCCCGTTCTCGATGTACTGCTCGACGTACGGCGTGCGGTCGAAGTACGAGGCCGAGACGGACAGGCCCTCCGGGCCGGGCTCGTCCGGGAACGCCCAGCGGATCGGATGGGTCACCGAGAAGACGAAACGGCCCCCGGGGCGCAGCACCCGCCGCACCTCGCGCAGCACCAGCACCGGATCGGCGACGAACGGCAGCGCCCCGTACGCCGAGCACGCCAGGTCGAAGGAGGCGTCGGCGAAGGGCAGGGCGCCCGCGTCGGCGCAGACGAGCGGGAACGTGCCGCCGATGCGCAGGGCGTGCTGGAGCTGGCGGTGGGAGATGTCCAGGGCGACCGGGCGGGCCCCCTGCGCGGCCAGCCAGCGCGAGCACTGGGCCGCGCCGGCGCCGATCTCCAGGACGTCCTTGCCCTTGAGGTCCTCCGGCGGGCCGAGCAGCTCGGCCTCGACCTCGTCCAGGCCCTCGGGGCCCCACACGAAACGGTCGTCGCCGAGGAACGTGCCGTGCTCGACCTGGTACTCGTCCGCGTTGCGGTCCCACCAGCCCCGGTTCGCCCGGGAGCTCTCCGCGACACCGGCGCCGCGCCGGGTGGCCTCGGGTTCGGACGCTTCGGGCTCTTGGATGATCGGCTCCCTCGTCGTAATCTTCCGTCCAGCCTGTTCCGGTGGTGCCACGAAAGAGGCACCGTGGGCCTCTGTATGGCCTCGGGAGACAGGACTTGTGCCGGTTATGCGGCGATCCGCCCCGCGTGGGCGGCTTCGCGCATTGACCCTGTCCGGCTGCCCCCGTATGCTACAAGTTGCGCTGCGGGCCTGCGCACCTCAGACGTAGCAGGCTGCGCTCGCATCTGTTGTATGTCCCCTCGGTTGTCGAGGCGCCACCACTGGCTTTGTGTGGCGCTTCCTTGGCTGTCCGGCTTCTGCAGAGCGAAACGGGCTCCCGGCGTAAAGCAGTACCTACGACTTCAATGTCCGTACCGGAGCCCTTTCCCACATGACGAGCAGCACCGAGACCACCGCCACCACCCCGCAGGTAGCGGTCAACGACATCGGTAACGAGGAAGCCTTCCTCGCCGCGATCGACGAGACGATCAAGTACTTCAACGACGGCGACATCGTCGACGGCGTCATCGTGAAGGTCGACCGGGACGAGGTCCTGCTCGACATCGGTTACAAGACCGAAGGCGTTATCCCGAGCCGCGAGCTCTCGATCAAGCACGACGTCGACCCGAACGAGGTCGTCGCCGTCGGTGACGAGATCGAAGCCCTTGTTCTCCAGAAGGAGGACAAGGAAGGCCGCCTGATCCTCTCGAAGAAGCGCGCCCAGTACGAGCGTGCCTGGGGCACCATCGAGAAGATCAAGGAAGAGGACGGGATCGTCACCGGTACCGTCATCGAGGTCGTCAAGGGTGGTCTCATCCTCGACATCGGCCTCCGTGGCTTCCTTCCGGCCTCCCTTGTCGAGATGCGCCGTGTCCGCGACCTCCAGCCCTACGTGGGCAAGGAGCTCGAGGCGAAGATCATCGAGCTGGACAAGAACCGCAACAACGTGGTCCTGTCCCGCCGTGCCTGGCTGGAGCAGACCCAGTCCGAGGTCCGCCAGACGTTCCTCACGACCCTCCAGAAGGGTCAGGTCCGCTCCGGTGTGGTCTCCTCGATCGTCAACTTCGGTGCCTTCGTGGACCTGGGTGGCGTCGACGGTCTGGTCCACGTCTCCGAGCTGTCCTGGAAGCACATCGACCACCCGTCCGAGGTCGTCGAGGTCGGTCAGGAAGTCACCGTCGAGGTCCTCGACGTCGACATGGACCGCGAGCGTGTCTCCCTGTCGCTGAAGGCGACCCAGGAAGACCCGTGGCAGCAGTTCGCCCGGACCCACCAGATCGGTCAGGTCGTCCCGGGCAAGGTCACCAAGCTGGTTCCGTTCGGTGCGTTCGTCCGCGTGGACGAGGGCATCGAGGGTCTGGTGCACATCTCCGAGCTGGCCGAGCGCCACGTGGAGATCCCGGAGCAGGTCGTCCAGGTCAACGACGAGATCTTCGTCAAGGTCATCGACATCGACCTCGAGCGTCGTCGCATCAGCCTCTCGCTGAAGCAGGCCAACGAGTCCTTCGGTTCGGACCCGGCCTCGGTCGAGTTCGACCCGACGCTGTACGGCATGGCCGCGTCGTACGACGACCAGGGCAACTACATCTACCCCGAGGGCTTCGACCCCGAGACCAACGACTGGCTCGAGGGGTACGAGAAGCAGCGCGAGGAGTGGGAGCGCCAGTACGCCGAGGCGCAGACCCGCTTCGAGCAGCACCAGCAGCAGGTCATCAAGTCCCGCGAGGCCGACGCCGCTGCCGCGGCGGAGGGCGGCGAGGCTGCGGCTCCGGCCGCGTCCGGTGGCGGTTCGTACTCCTCCGAGGGCCCGGACAACTCCGGCGCGCTGGCCTCGGACGAGGCGCTTGCCGCGCTCCGCGAGAAGCTGGCCGGCGGCCAGAGCTGATCGCTGCCGCTGAGGCTTAGCCGTTGACTGAAGGGCCGCCCCCCGTCCGGGGGGGGCCGAGAGCGGTGGCCGGGAATACATTCGTGCGGATCGGTAGAGGACACGTATTAAAAAACTTAACATGGACAGA